>WQYZ01000117.1 GCA_009780985.1 Oscillospiraceae bacterium
ATGAACCATACGTCAAAGTGAAATAAAATATTTTCGGGCGGGAAAAATCCCGCCCGACATCTATTTTATCATGCCTGCTTACCCAACCACAAACCAAACGTTATCCGTAAACACTTCGTCCGATTTATAATCGCGCAGAAGTTTTGACTTCGCAAGCTCATGTAGCGTTATAGAAATAATCCCATGACAATAAGTTACAAAATTGCCTCTTATCTGGTCGTGCAGCCTTTCGGGGACAAATCGCTTGTATTCGTTATATATATTTCTTATATAATCTTTTAAATGCGGAATTATTTCATTTTCATAGCGTTTAAATATCTGGTCGATGTTATTTGCGCCGTTTTGAGTCACCACAGGAATATTTTCCCTGTATATACTTCCGTCTTTGCGCATTATATTGTTTTTCAGCAGTTCCGCCGCCAGTTCGTCGTCTGATTTAATATATACGCCATTTTCGTCAAAATAGTCGGCTAAAAAATTATGTCTGTGAAAAATTTGATTTAATTGATTACTGAAAGTTCCGGCGAAATGATAATAATACATATGATAACGATGTCCGTTTTTCTCCGAAAAATAACCGTTGCACCCGCTTCCCAAAGGATATTCATTATCTGAATTGACGCCGTTTTCACTGACTAAAATCCAGCCGTTACCGCCGTCTTTACGTTTTGGATATTCTCCGGTTCGTAAATCTTTATCTGCATTTATTACCGTCTCTATTATATCTCTTAAAAATATCGGTATAAATAAATAGCCGAGTTTTTCTGCCGGAAAATCTTTACCGTAAGTCAGATTTTCTTTTATCTCAGGCAAAGCTTTTTCAAAAACATTCCAGACCTTTTGAGGCAAACCTTTTGATGTTTCAATAACGGATTTCTGCATCTTTTTATTGTCTTCGGCGAATAGGATTATAAAGTTTGTCGCATATTTGCTGCTGATTTTTTCTATTGCGTCGCCGTATATCATATGCTCGAGCGCATCTTCAAGATACAGCGTCGGGATTCCGGTTTTGAGGCTGATTTCCTCAATATCAATGGGTTTTTCGTAACAAGCCGCCGCGATTGCCCTGTATATCTGTGTGCCTACATATTCATTCGTGTCTAAACTTCCGTTACATGAATTAGTATTCCAGTTTAATTTTTTATATATTTTCTCTGTGTTCATATTATTTACCCTTTCTTCAATTCTTTCTTTTGCGACATGGAGCCGCCATTTTACCGTTTCAACCGTGAGATTATATTTGACTGCGATTTCTCTCAGATACATTTCGCCTACGTAAAAATCAACCAGAATATCCCTGTAAGAGGCAGACAGCGAGTGCAGGGCGTTGAATACGGATTTGTATTCTTCGTTTAGAATAATTTTGTCCTCGACGAAAATATCGTCCGATATAGAATACAAAACCACATCGCCGCTGTAAAACTCATGTCTGTTCTGTTTGTTCTTCCTGTCGATTTTACGCGCATACCTGTTATGGGCAATCTGCCACACATACGCTTCGGGATTTTTTACATCGCTTTTTCTCATGCCGTCAAGTATGTGCAGTAAAATTTCCTGCGATAAATCTTCCGCTTCAACTCTGCTGTTCAGCCGTTTCAGGCAAAAACGGAATATGGCTTCTGTGTAATCCGTAATATCGAAATCCTTATAATAACTATCATCAATACAATCCACGATTTTTTCTCCATGCGATTTATAAACCTTACGGTTTTGTTTATTTGTTTTTGAACATGTTCTATAATAAAAGTGCCTCGATTTATAAAAAGGATAGGTCGCGCAGAAAAAATTATATAAAAATTTTTATTTTGTCGCTTTATAGTATTTACAGCGTCATATTTTTTTTGTATAATAATCTTATATAAAAATTTTATCGCTAAAATATTTTTAGGGGGAATTTATATTAACCAAAAAAAATCCAATGCTTTTTCTGTTTTCTCTGTTGCAGATATACTCTTAATAATACTGTCCGCGCTCGTTATCGCGTCTTTTTTTATTCCGGCTGTGACTTTCTTCTCCGTCAAAATTTATAATTTAGGAAATCCTGAAACAATAAATGTAAATGGATTGGGATTATTATTCGGTCAGCCGTATTCCGACGGGCTGAGTTCTTACTCCGCGCCTCATATAAACGGCAGTATTCTTTTTATTATTCCGGTTATCCTGACTCTCGCGGTGATTGTTCTGCAATTTATTAAGCCGAAAACTAAAGAAAGTCAGACTCTGTCAGTGATTGAGCTTGCCCTGCCGCTTCTGACTATATTATCGATCTTCCTTTTGAAAATCTTCTTTGACGGTACAATCGCTGCTCTGCCGCACTACCTGACAGGAGACGCCAACAACGCAAGTCCAGACAAAAATGTGCTCGCAAATATAGAATTCGGATTTATAGTGTTTATAATTCTAAACGCCCTTATTCTGATTTTTGCAGTTTACGGACAGGTAAAAAGAGACCCCGAAATAATGGGGAATTTCAGGAATATCCGGATAATTGTCCTGACTTCTCTGCTGATTTCACTCGGCGTTGTCGGGGATTTGATACAGATTCCCGTTACAGGCAACAGTCTGGTTATCAGGTTCGGCTTTATATTTATGTCGGCGATAGCGTTTTTATTCGGTCCGATAGTCGCGTTTGCGTCGGGAATGATTATCAACACCATCAGTTTTATGATAAATCCGGGCGGATACGCTTTCGACATCAGATTTACCATAGTCGCAGGGTTAGCAGGTATTTTGTACAGCATATTTTTATATAAACGAGACCCGAATTCAAGATTTTTTATAATAAATATACTGCTTGCAAAAATTTCGATTAATTTCATCATCAATATAGTCCTGAATACGATATTGATGAGGGGATATTTCGGGAATGCGGCAACTATAATCACTATTACCAGAGTATATAAAAACGTTATAATGCTGCCTGTTGAAATGCTTATAATGTTCTTTGTGCTCAAAGCGGTTTCGAAAGCGGCAGTAAACTTAAAATTTATAAAACCGCGCAATAAACCGGCGGTTGTCCCTAAAATGCGTAAGGAGGAATGAAATTTATAAATTTAAACGAATATTCACCGCTTGTTTTGGCGTATTTAGGAGACGGAGTAATTGAAATACTTGTGCGGGAAAAATTAGTAAAGGCGGGCAATATCCCGCCTGAGCATCTGCACTTAAAAGCCCTTTTGTTTGTTCAGGCAACGGCGCAGTCGAAAGCGCTGGATAATATGCTGCCCCGTCTGAGCGAATTTGAACTTGATATATACAAACGCGGCAGAAACGCGAAAAGCCGCGTTCCGAAAAGCGCGTCGCCCGCCGATTACAGACGCGCTACAGGCATGGAATGTCTTTTCGGGTATTTGTATCTGGCGGGCGAACATGACAGAATCAGCGAATTGTTTGACATAGCATTCGGGGAAATAAAAACGTTTTAAATCTCCGTAAACTCCGGCGATTTCGCTCTCGTTTGTATAATTGTTCCTGTAAACTATGGTTATAAAATTGCCGATATAGTTTTATGGAGGTGATTTTTATCGCTGTTATTACCGCTATTACTGCGAACGTTGCAAAATTCCTGAAAAATTTCAAAAACAACTTTGAAAATATAAACAGAATTTCTTTTACAATACTGATTTTAGGACAATTTTTTATACTTTCCATATTGCTTGCCTCTTTAATGTATAATATCTATTTAGTTTACATTGCCCGCAATTTGTCAGCTTTATACGATTTGCTGAAAACGGACTACGCCTTATATGATAACGCCGCATTAGGAGTCTGTATAATATGGATAGGAGCTTTTTTCATCGATTACATATATAAAAGCAAAGAAAAATCATAAAATTATTATTTTCCTGTAGACTTCAAAAAATTCAAATAATTGACGGCAGATTTGAGTTCTTCATAAGTCAATTCAGTCAGAAGTTTTTCGGCTTCATTCAATTTATCGGAATGTTCTTTATCAAAAGGACATTCTTTTTTCTGCATCCGTTTCAGTCGTTTAGGGTTTGGATTATCTGATTTTCCGACTAAAAAATCTACGGAGCATCTGAAAAATTCAGCCAGCTTTATGAGCGTCGTCATTTCCGGATTTCTCGCGCCGTTTTCCCACATCGAAACGGTGCTTTCGGCGACATTGAATTTCCGCGCCAATTCGCGTATCGTAAGTTTTTTCTTTTTTCTCAATAACCGTAGATTCTCCAATATTATCATACCCGCCAATCATTATTTTAAACACATAAAGTAAACATATTTGCTCTAATATAATTCACTTTATGCGAATATTTATATCGGTTAAATATATCACATTCAGTGAATATTATATGCGTTTTAAATTCAATCTTTTTCCCTCGGACATATAAAAAGCTTTCTCAAGCATTTCGCATAAACCCATATTTTCCGGTAAATTTTTGAACGTCTCATAAAACGCAGCAAAAGCGTCCTTTTGGGATATTTGCCGGTCAAACAGATTATTATTTCTCCAATAGAGTGCAAGCCGTTTTAATATTCCAAAAACATTGCCCGGAAAATAATTTTTATAAATATAATAAAAAGCTCTCGCATATGCTTCTGAAGAATATCTTTTATATATTTTCTCTATATCGCGAAGAAACATAATGTCCTCAAAATTCATATATCTATTTTGCAGAACCGTATAAGGCGAAGCAGTTTCATATCTGTACCCATGACTCTCTGCTTCTTCCCGTATCCTTGTGCCTTTAAGCAGTTTCAGAAACCCTATCTGTATAAAATCCGCTCCTGTTTTTTCATACAGCGCATTGAATCCGTTTATAAAACTGTTTAAACTCTCGTACGGAAGTCCGACGATTAAATCTACATGTACGTGAATATTGCCCAAATTCTTTATTTTTGCAATATTCTCAAGGGCGCGACCAGCGTCAAAATTTACGCGTCCTATTGCGTCAAGCGTCTGCGGATTCAAACTTTGCACTCCGATTTCCATCTGAAACAAACCGTCCGGCGCGTCTTTCAAAATTTCAAAGCTTTCTTCGTCAAACAGCGTCGGATATATCTCGAACTGATATGGGAGGGACCTTTTGCCGTATTTTTTTATATACTCAAACGCGCGCTCAATTAAATTTTTATACAGTTTATTCGCTCTTGATATACTAAAATTGAATGTGCGGTCGCAGAATTTTATTATATTTATTTTAGAATTTTCGTCAAGATAATATTTATCCTCAATAAATTTCAATTCATGCAAAACGACGTCAATGTCTTTCGCGCGGACTTTTTGATTTACATCTTCTATACCGGAAATACAGTATGAACAGTTAAACGGGCAACCTCTCGACGATTCATAATATACCGTGTGGTAATTTCCTGCGGTTGAATATAAATTTTCTATATGACTGATATTGTCGAAAAAATTAAATCTTTCTTTATCAATATCATTATATAAACCAAGCAGGGCGGTTTCTCCCTCGCCCTGTATCAAAAAATCTACAAACGGATATAATTCAAGAAAATCCTGTTTACTGCAATAACTTACTTCAGGTCCGCCGAACACGATATATATATCTGGTATTAGCTTTTTCAGATTTTCAGCAAATTTCAGCATTTTATCTGTATTCCAGATATAGCACGAAAATCCGGCTATTTTTTTATCTTTCGTTTTTATATACAATTTATAAAATATCTCGTCGTCCCTCTCGTTTATATTACATTCCAAAACGTCGCAGCAGTGAGAATTCTGGCGCGAATTTATATAAGCCGCGATAGTTAAAACTCCCAACGCCTGATGCGCGAACGACGCGTTTAACGCGAATAAAAGCATATCTCCGTTTATCATATGCCGACATTGTCCCCGATAAAACAATTAACTGCGGCATTTGGGAATTTATCAAGTATTTTGTGTCTTATATGAGGCAGAACAACCGCTTCCGTCTCAAAATGTCCGGCTGTGACGATATTCAGCCGCTTGTTCGCATCTAATTCTTCATAGGCGTCGAGGATTTTATGATACGAGCCCTCTCCGGTGAAGAAAGTGTCCGAACCCATTTTAGCCGCAATTCCAGCATAATCCATACCGCTGCCGGATACGACGGCAAATTTTTTCACGTTTTTGCCGCCTTTCAGACAGCTTATATTCAAATCCATATCAAATAAAAACTCTTTTTTATAGAATTTTCTGAAAGAGCGTCTTATATCTTCGATAAAATCACCTATATTCTGCTCTGCTTCAAGTTCGGCAATTCTACCGACAGGTATATTGTCTTCAGGATCGTATAACAATTCAATGCTGTCCGGCGCAATATTTAAAATTTCCAGAAGGCAGTCGTTCACTCCGCCGCTCGCTGCGTCAAGTCTTGTGTGGTACGACGCGGCGCATATGTTATGACTTAATAATATGGCGGCTTTTCTTGCCGCGGGATTAGACAAATCAAGCTTCTTTAATGGCGTAAAAATCATGGGGTGGTGCGATATTATACAATTATACCCGTTTGTTACGGCATAATCAATCACGTCAAACGTTATATCGACAACCGTCAATATACGTCCTATTTCAAGATTATAATCAGCGCACGCCTCAACGCCGTCGTTATCCCACGAAGCCGATAAATTTTTCGGAAACTCATTGCCCAAATATTCTGTTAAATCCCCAAACTTCATACTATTTTTCTACTCCTTATTACATATTACATAAATTTTGCCAAATCGTATGTATTTTCATCTATTTGTTTTGAGAGATACCGTTCTGAAACTGCCGGTTCTTTTTGCATTATATCTGCGGCATCCTTTATTGCCCCGGCTATTTCGCTGCCCCCGCATGTCGCGATAAGAGAATATGATTTTATATTCGCTTTGTTTTCGGACATATAGCTTCTGATTGGAGTTGATATTTTTCCCGCCCATACCGGAGTGACAAATATAATTCTTTCATAATCGCCCGGATTATGCCCCGCGCCTTTAATCTTCACTTTTTTTCTGAATGCAGCTTCAAATCCCGCGCCGATAAACGAAATTTTATTTTTATTGGCATATTCTATTTTATCTGTATCGCATCCGGTTCGATTCTGCAAATCTTTGGCAATAATTTCTGACTTGCCGCTTCTTGAATAGTAGACTATCAACGTTTTTATATCCATATTTTCCTCCTAAAAATTAATAAATTTATTTATTATTGACTACTGATTTAACGCGGCTTTTATGGCAATCGCGCACTCCACGCGTTTTTTCTCGAGTTCGCATGCGATTTCGTACGGCTCGCCGATATCGCAGTTAAAATCTGCATTGTTTGCCGCGCATCCGCCGCCGCAGAAATATTTAACCCAGCAGTTTCCGCACTTTTCGTTTTCGATTATATTATTGTGAAAAAATTTCTTCATCAAATCCCTGTTTAAAATCAAATTCGCAGAATCCAAATTCGCGGAACGCGAATTTATATTGCCGAGTACAAATTTTGTATTACCCACAAACTGATGGCACGGATATATATCCCCTTCCGGCGTGACTGCCAGATATTCGCTGCCTGAACCGCACCCTTTTGAACGTTTATAGACGCATGGTCCGTTTTCCAGATCTATATTGAAGTGAAAAAAGTTGAAAGTCCCTTGCCCCTTACGTTCGCGTCTTATTATTTCCCGCGCAAGTGTTTCATATTCCTTGAAAATAACGGGCAAATCTTCGCGTCTTATTGAATAGTCTTTATCTTCTTCCGCGACGACCGGCTCAACGGACACGTTTTTAAACCCCAAATCAGACATATGTATGACGTCTTTCGCAAAATTGAGGTTTTTTCTTGTGAACGTACCGCGAACATAATAGTCTTTGAACGGACTGCCCGATTTTATCCGTTTTTCTACCAATTTCTGATACATGGGCACAATATCTTCATACGTTCCGCTTCCGCCATCGTATTTCCGCATGTTATCATTTGTGTTGGGCAAACCGTCCAATGACAGAACTATATTTGATATATTGCCGTTTATAAAGTCTATTTTTTCATCGTCCAATAATGTCCCGTTTGTCGTGAGAGTAAACCGCACATTTTTGTTAAACTGTTTTTCGAGAACGCGGGTAGTTGTCACTATATTTTTTACGGTTTCGAAATTCAACAAAGGCTCCCCGCCGAAAAAATCAACTTCTAAGTTTCTCCGGCTTCCGGAATTTTGCATTAAAAATCTGATTGCGTTCATTCCGGTTTCTTCACTCATGAGTTTTTTTTCAAGTCCATAACGACCCGGGGTCGTGGATTCACCTTTGCCTGCAAAACAGTATTCGCACGTCATATTGCAGTCGTGCGCTATATTCAGGCATAACGCCTTGACCGGCGATTCGCCGAAATTGTCCGAATAGTTTAACTTGATTTCATAGGGTTTTGAGAACAAAATCCCGTCTTTATACAATCCGCAGAGCTCGGCATATGCTCCTTTGACGTCGGAGCTTTCGTATTTTGCGAACTGATAGCGTATGTCCATAGGGCAGTCATCGGGAAATCCTGTAAAACCGTCTCTATTTGCCATCACATCAAGATAGTCAGTCATTTTCACCGCAATTTCGGATAAAACGTGAACTGCGCCGCTCTCTGTGTCAATGACGATATTATATCCGAAAAGCGTGTATTTGTGTATCATTTTATATTTATTCCTTATAATAAATTAATAATTTAATAGTTTCCGTAGGGGCAGACGACCCTACAATATCCCAAAAAAAGGGGAATCAATTCCCCTTTTCTTAAATTTCTTAAAACATAAAAAACTTTATTTGTTTTCGCATTTCTGATTTGCGACTGTACAGGACGTCTTACAGGCTGACTGGCACGATGCCTGACATTCCCCGCAGCCTATAGATTTGCTTGTCTTTTTGCTGAATTTATTAAGAGTTCTTACATGTTTTGTTTCACGAATTTGAATTGTTTGAGTCATTTTAACCTTACCTCCAAGAATTTGCCGTAGGGACGCGCAGCGCGCACCATACGATATTGTTGTTATTTTTTTATTATATCACAAATAATCTTAAAAATCAACCGTTTATTTTATATATTTTGTTTTTAATTTGAAAATTTATTTTTTCTTGTTTCTTGCGGCGAACGATGCCGCCGAATAGTTTCTGTTTTTCTTTCCGTGCGAATTTACAGCGAAAATTCCGCCGACAGTTGCGAAAACCACCTGACATATTATTAGCACAATCCTGAAAACCGCGCTAACGCTGCTGTCGTGTTTTCCGCTGAATATCATGATTATGAAAATCACGATGCTTGTTGCAATCCCGGTCATCAGCCCCGAAATTAATCCGTTTGAGCCGTTCATTTTAGACGCGCGGAATCCTCCGATTAACGCGCCGGCAGAAGCTATTATTCCGGTAAAAATATTAATCACTTTGTCCGGATCCCCAAACATCAGGTTTATTATAAACGCGAAGACGATAAGCAGTATCACCGACGAAAACAACGATATTATCGTCCCTATTATAACGCTTTTCGCCATTTTGGTATATGATTCGCCCTGAAATCCCGATTTTGTCGCGTCTTTTTTTGAGCCTGCCGAATTTGACGATATTTCCGAATATATATTGCCTGAATTCATATTATTATCTCCCCCAAATAATAAAGCCGTAGGCTTTGAGTTAATAATTTAATTTTTATATAACATCTTATTAATTTGAGAACTAAAATATGATTCGCAAAATAAATTATTCGATAAATTTTAATCAAGTTGATTTTTATTCGTCTTCTTCGTCTTCTTCATCGTCAACATGTTTTTCTATTGCCCTGATCGCCCATTTTGCCAATTTCATTTTTGTTCTGTCGGCGCCTGTTTCGATTACGATAAAATCGTCTTTTATCTGAAGTACTTTCCCAAGAATCCCGCCGTTTGTCGAAATTTCGTCGCCGACTTTAAGACTTGCCCGCATTTCCTTGACTGATTTCTCCTGTTTTTTCTGCGGTCTGTATAAAAGAAAATATCCCAAAAGTACGACCAAGGCAATCATTATCACGGTGCTCATCAAACCCGACACCGGCGACCCCGCCGTGCTCGCGTCGGCAGCCGTAGTATCCGCCGCGCTCAAAAGTATAAAAAAGTTGTGCATTTGTTTTGTTCCTCCCCAAATTATATAAATTTTATAAAATACAAATATACAGAAAGTTTTTTGTATAAATTAAACTAATTTTATGTTATTTTAAAAAAATTATTTTGCATTACACAAAACAATCGCCATATCTATTGACAAATTGCAAAAATATCCATATAATCTTATTATAACTATAATTTGATACTACAGATTAATTTTTTGTAAATTATAAAACATAAAAATAAAATTCGCCATAGGCGAATTTATTTAAACGCAAAGTATAAAATATATAAAAAATAAAAGGGAGTTTTTTTGTGAATACAAAAGTCGTAAAATTCGGCGGCACTTCTTTAGCGGACGCCCAGCAGTTTAAAAAGGTTGCGGATATAATCAAAAGTGATCCGGAAAGAAGATTTGTCGTTCCATCCGCGCCCGGCAACAGGTTTCCGGAGGATGTAAAAGTTACGGACATGCTTTATAAAGTATATGAAATCGCTTCAAAAAATGAGGATATATCGGAAGTATTCGAGCAGATAAAAACAAGATACAACGATATAATAAGAGACCTTGCGCTTGATATGTCTCTCGACATAGAGTTCGCGAAAATCAAAAACGGGATAATAAACAAAGCCGGGAGGGATTACACCGCAAGCAGGGGGGAATATCTGTGCGGAATTATAATGTCGCATTACTTGGGCTTTCCGTTTATAGACGCGGCTGAAGTAATATTCTTCAATAACAACGGGACTTTTGACGCAGAACGCACAAACGCCGCTCTCAGAAGAAAGCTCGAAAAATACGAGACGGCGGTTATTCCCGGTTTTTATGGAATTATGCCAAACGGCACAATAAAAACATTCCCAAGAGACGGTACCGATATAACCGGCGCTGTTGTCGCGCGCGCCGCAGACGCCGTATTATATGAAAACTGGAAAGAAGTTTCGGGAGTTTTAATGGCTGACCCGAGAATAATAAAAAACCCGAAGCCCATTGATATTATAACATACCGGGAACTGCGGGAATTGGCGTATATGGGCGCAAAAGTTATGCACGAGGACTCTATATTTCCAGTGAGAGTCGCGAAAATTCCGATTAATATAAAAAACACGAACAATCCGTCCGATAAGGGCACATTTATCGTCTCTCACACGGATTCACTCAGCGAAAACACAATCACCGGCATCGCGGGGAAAAAGAGTTTTGTCGTCATAACTCTCGAAAAAGACATGATGAACGCCGAGATAGGATTTGTCAAGAGGGTTTTGGAAGTATTCGAAAAATATAACATAAATTTCGAGCACCTGCCAACCGGAATAGACACATTGAGCATAATCATAAACGAGCAGGACGGGGAAACATACAAAGACGTCCTGTTTAAAGAGCTTCAGGCAAATGTAAATCCCGATTCCATAGAATATCAGAAGTCGCTGTCCCTGATTGCGGTCGTCGGGCGCGGAATGATAAGAAACAAAGGCACCGCCGCGAAGATATTTAAAGCAATCGCTGAAGCCGACGTAAATATACGAATGATTGACCAGGGGTCAAGCGAACTTAACATAATAATCGGCGTAAACGACAGCGATTTTGAAAAGGCAATGCAAGCGATATATAACGCGTTCGCGTAAACAAAGAAACAGAAAGGCGGGTAAATAAACAAAATGGGCAAAGATAATAAAGATAACAAAAAACGTCCCAATATTATATTTTATTTTTCAGACCAGCAAAGACACGACACAGTCGGCGCGTACAGTAAATACGCAAAATTTTTGAACATAACGCCTAATCTCGACAAAATGGCGGAAATGGGGATAAAATTCGAGTATGCGTTCACTCCCCAGCCCGTATGCGGTCCGGCGAGAGCATGTATTCAGACGAGCAGATTTGCCACCCAGAACGGGTGCTTCACAAACGGCAGGGCTTTAAAAGAAAACGATAATACAATCGCTAAATATCTTAACGACGCGGGATACGACACAGCATATGTCGGCAAATGGCATTTAGCGTCAAATAACGCACTAAGTAGGGAAGACAAAAATTATTCGGATTACGGAACGAAAGCAATACCGGAAAATCTGCGCGGCGGATATAAATACTGGCGGGCGGCTGATATTCTTGAGTTCACATCCCACGGATACGGCGGATATATTTACGACGGCGACATGAATAAAATCGAATTTAAGGACTACAGGTGCGACTGCATCACTGATTTTGCATTGGAATATATCGAGAACAAAAACAAAGCAGCGCGCGATGAAAACAGACCGTTTTTTATGTTTATCTCGCACATAGAGCCTCATCATCAAAACGATATGGAGAGATTTGAGGGACCTCGCGGCTCATTCGATAAATTCAAAAATTTTCATCTACCCGCAGATTTAAAGAACGCGCATGAAACCGAACCGGATTTTGACGAACATTTCGCAAATTATCTCGGCTGCTGCAACAGTCTGGACTACAATCTCGGCAGGATTATCGCGGAATTAAAACGCCGGAATATTCTTGACGACACAGTTATAATATACACAAGCGACCACGCGTGTCATTTCAGGACGAGAAACAGCGAATACAAACGGTCGTGCCACGAAAACAGCATAAGAATCCCGATGGTAATATACGGAAGCGCATTTAAAGGCGGTTTGGTAAATCAAAATCTCGTAAGTCTGATGGATTTGCCTCCGACAATACTCGACGTCGCTGGTGTCAATATTCCCGAAGATTTTATGGGCAAATCTCTGTTGAATCTTTTAAATTCCGACGAGCCGCAGGAGTGGGAAGACGAAATCTTCACGCAGATAAGCGAAAGTCAGGTTGCGCGCTGTATAAGAACCCCGAAATGGAAATATTCCGTTTCTTCTCCCGAAAATCCATGGACAACAGCAGGAGCTGATACTTATTACGAAGAATTCTTATATGATTTAGAAAGCGATCCAAACGAACAGAAAAATTTAATAGCCGCTTGGGAATTTGAAGACGAACGTAAAAATTTATCGCAGATTTTAATTAAACATATGAACAGAGCCGGAGAAAAAACTCCCGTTATTTTGCATAAACAATAAGAATAAGAGAGCGAAAAATAAATTAAAATGGAATGGATTAAAATAAAAGTCTCGACGACAAAAAAGGGTCTTGACGTCGTCGCGGATGTATTCGACAAAGCAGGCATATCGTCCGTTGAGATAGAAGACAGCGAAGAATTTCTTGAAATTCTCGAGCAGACTAAGCCGCAGTGGGATTTTGTTGAGGAATCGTTGTATGAAGAAAAAATAAAAGCATGCAGCGTTTCGGGATATACCGCAAATAATACGGGCGGAAATGATACTCTTAATATTATTGGCGAGAAAATAAATTCGCTGAAACTTTCAGACAGCGGCAAAATTTACGGCAGTCTTGAAATGTTTATTTCACTAATTGACGAAGAAGACTGGGCGGAAAACTGGAAAAAATACTTTAAACCCATTCCCGTGGGTGAAAACGTATTGATATGCCCCGTATGGGAGGAAATCCCGGAAGAATATAAATCCCGCACAGTTTTTAAAATCGACCCCGGAATGAGTTTCGGCACAGGCACACATGAAACGACGCGCTTATGCGTCTGTGCGCTTGAAAAACATATCAAACACGATGATACAGTTCTGGATTTAGGGAGCGGGAGCGGGATTCTGTCGATAATCTCCCTGCTTCTCGGCGCGGAATTTGCGCGCGCAGTGGATATTGACGAAAACTGCGTGCGTATTGCCGGAGAAAACGCGAAAACAAACAATATTTCTCCCGAAAAATATGAAGTCTATTCCGGAAATCTCCTGACTGATAAAAAATTGATTCCTCAAATAAACGGCGTAAAATATAACATAATTCTTATGAATATAATTCCCGACGTTATAATCCCGCTTCTGCCGCTTGTGAAAGAACTGCTCGCGGAAAATGGCGTTGCCATTCTGTCCGGGATTATCGCGAAATATCTCGAGGACATAGAAAACGCCGTCATTTTAAACGGACTGCAAATCGTAGAAAAAACGTCCGAAAACGATTGGCAGTGCGTCGTTATTGACAAAATATAACGAGCGTGATATAATATAGATACGGGAGAAAAAATATTATTTGGAAATAAAAAAAGCTGGTGAAGATAATGTTCTATACATAATTAACTATAAATGAGCAAATTTGAAAATATGCACAAATATATTGTAGGGGCGGATGGCAATCCGCCCGCTAATCAACGCAAAATCATCACTTCAACGGGACGATTGCCATCGTCCCCTACAAAA
>WQYZ01000118.1 GCA_009780985.1 Oscillospiraceae bacterium
AAAAAGAACTCCCTGAATCCGCCGTTCCCGCGACTCTTAAAATTGAAAAAAATATATTGACATTCACGCCGGAAACTACGGAAACCGACGTGGATATAATTTGCAGGCATCTTCCGCCGGATAAAGCATTTGAAGTTAAAAATAAGTTTGCCGATTTCCGCCGGATAAATGAAGCTCCTTCGCCGGCCAAGAACGGCCTAAAATTCTCTGTTCCTAAATTATTTGTAACCTTGCAGGGCGAGTTTGTGCTGGCCGAGCCTGATATTATCTTTGAGGAGTTCGACTGGGATATTGCCAAACTCGTCAGTCCAAAAATGGAACCACACGAATTTAACATAGAACCGCAAGGCGCCGGTTTTGTTATCGAACTTGACGGAAACAAATTATCTTTTTCGCTATCCGGCGAACAACTTACTATGCCTCAGATTGACGTCGAAAATTGGACGACGACAAATCTTGTGTCCTGGTTAGACCGGACATTGCGGCAAGACGACATCCCCCAACCGATAATGGTTGAATGGTTGCGCCAAGCCGTCGAATATCTGACGGATACGCGCGGATTAAAACTTTCCGCAATTATGATTGCAAAGTATGCGTTGGCAAACAAGATTGAAGGAAAAATAAAAGCTGCGCGAAGTAAGGCGCGCGAGCAAGCGTTTCAGGCGGCGTTGTTTGAACGCGGCGGGCGCGTCATGCTGGACTTCGACAACGGGTTTGAATTCTCGGAATCCATGTACGACGGAGAGCTGATGTATAACGGCCGCTATAAGTTTCAAAAACATTATCTCGGTTCGCAAAAAGTTCCTATACTTGACGGAGGCGAAAACGGCGAAGAGTTTTCCTGCGCTAAAGCAATAGACGCGCTTCCGCAAGTTAAATACTGGCTTCGCAATGCGGCGCGGCACAGAAACTCGTTTTGGCTGCCGACCAGTACGGACAAATTCTATCCCGACTTTGTGGCAGAATTGGAAGGCGGGTGTATTTTAGTCGTTGAATACAAAGGCGCGCTTACTGCCCAGATGCAGGACACGAAAGAAAAACGCTTGATTGGCGAGTTGTGGGAAAAACAATCCTCCGGCCGCGGCCTGTTTATGATAGCCGAGAAGTCCAAAGACGGTTTAAACGTGTCCGAGCAAATAAAAAAGAAGATAGGAAGTTTGTAAAGATAAATTTATAGCAGACAGGCCTTTTTGGAGTATAAAGCAACTGACATAATAATAGTTCTTCAATCTTTTTCTGCCGGCTACTACGACACCATGACATATTTTCACTCGAAATACATACTACAGCTAAATACTTTTTCCCAAAATATTTTATTGTCTATTTTAAGCGGCACGTTAGGGTAATTCTCTTCAAATTTATCGACAAAATTGCTGTTCTTTTGATTTTGTTTAACAATATTGCTAATTTCATTCAAACAATCACGTATGTCGATCATTAAAGGCGCTTCACTCCAGTTTGGAGTATAATCGTCATCGTCGAATATGTAGTCATTTGCAATAGCATTAGAAATAGCATTTCTGTATGAATTACCGTTTATTTCAATATTATCTTTCCCTGAAAAATCTTTAAATATTATAGCTACGATGATACTTGGCAAATCTTCAAAACATTTTCTGATTTTATATGCAAGCTGCTCAAAGTCGTCATACTCGTTTTTAGGACTATGTTTTGTTTTTATTTTGCTTACTTCTTTCGAATCCTTTGCTTTTTCCAATTCTTTTATAATTTCCGATAACTTAGAATTTTCTTCTGATATGGTTACGATGTTGTTCTTTAATTTTTTATTTTCCTCCATGCAGCTTTCAAAGTTATTCCTGTCCATCGGAATGTTAAACGGATTATTTTCCAAATGTTTTCGTGTTCTGGCAATGAATTCTTCTTTTTTTGCAGACCAATTGTCACTTTTAATTTGTTTTGCCGGGATTTTAAACATTTCTTGCAATACATCCTTTATTCTGTCTAAGCTTTTTCCGTCTAATAACTTTTCAATTTGGGTCGGCTCATGAAGAACACCGACAGTTTTGTAGTTAATAGGTTCTATTATCAGCGGAATAACACGCGCTTCAGAAATCCATATAGCTCCCATTTCATTCATGCATATTTCGCTTTCTTTATAATTAGGTGAAATCACAAGGAACGAAATCTTTGCCGATAATATATTATCTTTTATTTCATTTCTCCAGTCTTCTCCTGATTTTATTTTTGTGCCGTCTGCAGACGTACAAAATACTTTACTACCGGTATCAATATTTAATCCGTTTGATAGAATCAGGTCTATAAATAACGAAATAACCTTTTTGTCCTTGTCAGCATGACTTATAAAAATATCTTTCATTTTATATTAACCTCTTTTATTTAAATTAGTCGATGTATTGTATCAAATTTATTGAGATCAATATGCGACGCCATGTCATGTAAAAATCTGCCAACCGATATGTCTCCATGACACCATTTTTTTATATTTGAAGTTTTTGCGTCATTATGCCACTCATTTATGTTTTCTCTAAACTCTGCCGTCGCAAAAAGTCCAAATGCTTTGCAGTAGTTATTGTGGTCAATCCATTAGTGAACTGCCTCCTTGCCCACGATCCACCAATCTGATTAAGATTCTATCTGCGATGTCTTTTGATAATTTACAAAATATTTTGATGTTAGTCTCAATACGCTTCTTGGTATGTTACTGAAATCTTTCGGAGGTATAAGACATTGATGACATTTTTTTGAGATATCGATTTTATTGTCTTCAAGAACATGCGAATGGTTTATATGATTTATTAGGCGTAGAATCTCTTGAGCAAACTCGGCATCAAAGTTTTTAAAAGTTATATCGTAAAAAATCCTGTCATCTTTGTTTTTTGCTTCTTCATTATGATATTCGGCTTTAGTATTCCTTAAATACTTTTCTATTATACATTCTCCGAATATTTTCTCTTCTTTATAATCAGGATATTTCCCGGAGAAAAATCTGATATTTTGTAAATATTCCGTATCTGTTTTTAATATCTTTATAATTTCTTCCCATGTTTTTGCTTTTGCGGTATTATAAAAAACATTAAAAAAAGTATTCAGTATTTTTCTTCTGCCGTCAAGGTAAGATTCATACTCATAATCAGAATATGACGCACGCGGGCCCAAAGTCATAGTTTGATTGTCTATTCTGGGATACAGACCGCACTTTGTTAAAAATTCAAGAACAACACCTATCCTGCTCAGTCTTCCGGTAGAAACAGAATCAAAAATATTTTTTGAAACAATAATCTCCAACGGGAGTTTGAAACTCCAATTACTTCCAAACTCATGATAATACTTATAGTAAGTTTTCTTATGCCAAAATATATCTCTTAAATTAAAATTTGAAATATACTCTCCTTGTTGTTTATAAAAAACATATGCGTCTATATTAATTTTATTATTTTTGTTTACTGCTTCTATCATTCTTAATATGTCCCAAGCGGTCAGTTTTTTACAATACTCGGAAATAATAAAAGATGATTTTGGTTCTATCTCTTTAACTTTCTTAATAAAATCTTTTTTTACCAACATCTTATATTCAATATTATGTGTTTTCAGTATTATTTTATGTTTTGCTTTAATAGTTTCACAAAAAAGCAATATTCTGATATTCGGTTTTAAATATTTATTTAAATACAAATCTCTATATTCCAAAGTCCTGTAAATATGAGCTTTGTCCAATTCTCCTGTTTGAATTTCGACAATAACAATATTTCCACAGACATCTTTAAATATTAAATCAGGCTTATAATCATATATCCTTGGCTGTTGCTCCAGCAATAATAATTCTTCATCTAAAAAATATCGGGGATATTTTTTAATAATAGCTTCGACTGTTTTTTCGCAATAAAAATATCTTGGCATAAAATAATTATAATAAATTAAGGATATTAAAGATTATTATGGGTACAGAAGCTGCAGAACTGTTTTATATTTATAGAAAACTTGATTAATAAATTTTCAAATGCAGAAATTCCGCTACGCGGGCTTGAAATCGGCAAGCAACGTTTATTTTTTATCACTTAATTATTATAATAATTGAATGAAGCGATGGTTTAAAGATTTATTTCACTGTTTCTCATCCGCCGGATATGGATTCCATGTATATAATTGGATACTTCCTGCTATTTTTCCTACAATAGCTTTACTTCTAGGCATTTGTTTCTATAATGCGGATGCCCGAATCAGTTATTATAATTTATTAATGATTGCCATAACTCAAATAATGTATTTCACGATCCTGATCTCAGCGTTAAATATGGCGACAATCAACGAAATAAAAAATAAAAAATTTAATAACGATTTTATTACCAGCATTATATTAATCCTTCTAATTATGGTCATATACGTACAAGTATCACATAATATTTTTATTTTAAATAAGCAATATTCAATTTATAGTTTGATATTTCTATTATTAATTGTAGTCCCGGCTTTTATTCTTTCTATAATGTTACACGCTAAATACGGGAAGTCATTTAACAATAACCTGCGCGCCGAAGATTTAGCCGAAAAAAAAGCAGAAGGTGAGAACAAGACAGAAAATAATATAGAAAACACAATAAAAAACTTTGAGGGTAAAAAACCATGACGGATGAAATGCAATTAATTATTCAGAATATCATAGAAGTCGAACAGCCAATCGGTACTTTTTTGATTGCAAAAGTCAGAGCCTCTGATTTATTAGATATCTCTTTTAAAGAAGAACGTTACTACAACAAAGAACTTGAAGACTATATCGGGATTCAACGCCCTATAAAGAAAGACAAAATTAAAAGTCTGGAGCGTTTTATATCCACAAAAGATGCAACGTTTCCGAATACAATTATAGGTACTTTGAACTATGATACGTATGACTATAATCGATCAGAAAAAACACTTAAAATCAAAAGGAATAAAGACGCTTTCAAAATAATAGACGGACAGCATAGACTTATGGCATTTGAGAATATGCCGACAATAGCCTCATCATTTGATTTGGTTGTGGCATTTTTTCTGGATGTGCCGTTAAGCGATCAGGCGTACATATTCTCAATCATAAATACGACTCAGACAAAATTAGATCCCTCTCTTATGCAAGATTTGTCGGCGATATCAGATATTACAACACCGGAAAAGATTGTTCGCAGCATAGCGCAGCTTTTTAACAAAAGGCATGATAGTCCATGGCAAAGAAAAATAAAGATGTTAGGTAAAAAAGATGAACTGTCTAACGATGCCATTATCTCTCAATATTCTTTTAATAAATCAATATTGGAATATATGTATGACAATAAAGATGTTGCAGAGATACGGAATATCTTAAAGGACTATAAAAATGACAGAAGCAAATTAAATTCAATAAATATAAACAAATCAAATTTTATTTTTTGGGATTTATATATAAGTTCCGATGAAGGGATAATATATATTATGCTTAATTCTTACTTTAGTGTATTAAAAAAATGTTTTCCCGAGCAATGGGGAAATAAAGCTTCAATATTATGTAAAACTTCAGGGTATGCCGCCTTTATGAAATTATTTAAAGATTTTTATACCATTGCAAAAGGAGAAACAGAAAAACTGACTAATACGGATTTTTATGAAAATTTTATTTTAGAAAAAATAGTTAACAAAGTTGATATAGAAAATGAAGAGTATCGGCTTGGAGCATCCGGAGCAAATACTTTATATAAAAAATTAAAGGAGTTGTTTAACAGTTAATAAAAATACCTTTAAGTGACAGTTTTTAAGACCTGAACCGGTAATACCATATGCCAGAATATTTATTGGAGGAAATTTTTAGTAATGCGGGCACACGCAATGAAGTCAGAATGCGTGTGGTTAATAAATTTTCTGATGAAAATCCGGGAACAGGAAAAGATAACCTGGCATCAAGGTTCACATATTACGTAGAGACATTATCTGACGGTAATCGCATTTATTTAAGAAGACCGGCTAACCTTCATAACGGATTTGATTTTTTGGTTTGTGTAGAAAACTATAATTTTAATTCTTCTGGAAATAGAACAAGAAACTTTCCAAAACATGATGATATAATAAAAGATTTACAAGCTAAAAAAGAAGAATCTTCAGATACTTACAGGCAGTTATTTAACGTAATGGAAAGAGTGTATTCCTGTAATGATGTTTTGGATGATGAATACGGTGGTATTAATTTCAATACCGGCTTTAGCGCGGATATGATACTAAAAACTATTAAGTGGTTATTTATAGAGCAGGATATACGATATTGGAACTATTCCGGAAGAGATATGTTATGGCAGGGAATACCCAGACTTTAATACCTTTTAGAATGCCTTTTGTATCATATAAAGGATAATGAAATGACCAAAAAGTTTTTTAAGTTCGCCAAATACGCTTTGATAACTTTGCTTGTGTTGTTTTTGCTGCTGGTTACGGGGGTCGGGGTCCGGCTGCTTAACGCTCCTAAATTGCAACCGTGGCATACTTTTATTCCGGCTGAATTGACGGCTGAGGAAATGGATAAAGCTACCTGGGAACAATATATTGAACGCGAAAACAAGATATTTGACGATGTTTACCGGGAAGTCAGCCTGAAGATGCCGGAAAGCGAGAAAAATCCGGTCAACAGGTATTTTGAAGGCAGCAGGATCTATCCGTCTCACTTCAAAGAAAACTGGAACAGGTCGTATCTGCTGATGCCGGAAAAACCGAAAGGAGCCGTTGTTTTACTGCACGGTCTGACTGATTCTCCGTACAGTCTGCGGTATGTCGCGCAGGAGTATTATAAGAAAGGGTTCGTTGTGCTTGGACTTAGGCTGCCGGGACACGGCACGGTTCCCGGAGCGCTGACTACAATTACCTGGCAGGACTGGATGGCAGCTACGCGTATGGCTGTGAGAGAAGCAAAAAGGATGAGCCCTGAAGGGACTCCTCTTCATATAGTCGGTTTTTCGCAGGGAGGCACGCTTGCGATCAAATACTCATTGGATGCGATTGAAGACCATAATTTGGTCCGGCCCGACAGACTGGTTTTGATTTCTCCGATGATAGGGATTACGCGGCTTTCAAAGCTTGCGGAAATACTTGCCCTTCCTTCGCCTCTCCCGGGATTTGAAAAAGCCGCATGGCTTAGCATCATTCCGGAATTCAACCCGTTTAAGTTTAACTCGTTTCCCATCAATGCAGTCAAGCAGGCACGCTTGCTGATAGGAGAGACCAAGCGGCAAATCGTAAGGCTGCACAGAGACGGCCGGATAAAAGAGCTCCCGCCCGTAATTGCCTTTCAGTCAATCGTTGATTACACAGTCAGCACGCCGGCACTTATAAACGACCTTTTTAGTTACCTTCCGAACAACGGAAGCGAATTGGTGCTCTTTGACATCAACCGCGATACGGCGTTCCTGCCGTTAGTTCGTCCGGTTTTTGTCAATATGGTGTCAAGAATGCTGCCTGATTTTCCGCAGCGTTACAAAATAACCGTAATCGGCAATACCGGTCCGGGAGATTCCGATGCCGTGGAGCGGAGCGTACGGCCCGGAGGCAAAAATTTTACAGCCAAGAAGCTGGAGGGGCTGGTATATCCGCCTGATGTTTTTTCCCTTTCCCACATTTCGCTTCCTTTCCCCGAAAGCGATCCTCTCTACGGCTCTTCGCCGGACCCCAAAACAAAAGATGAATTCGGCTTGAATCTGGGCATTATCTCAAATGCCCAGGGAGAGCGCGGCGTTTTGGAAATAAATACGAACCTGTTTTTCAGAATATCGTCAAATCCTCTCTTCCCTTATCTTACGGAACGCATAGATGACATAATCGACGAAGTTCCCGCGCTTACGGAAAACCCTGACGCGCAAGACGTAAATTCAAAAACCAAAATTACCAAAGATGAATATGACGATATCATGAAAGCGACTGATTATAACGATGGAGCGTTTTAGAAGCGGAAGCCGTAAGGGCAAAAGAAGAAGTCTTAAAATCACCGGAATTCCTATTATTCTTCAGAAAAAAATTGTAAAATATCGGGTCATTATAAACACATTACATCAAGAGGAGATATTCATGTTATTTAACAAAGTAAAATTGTCATTGTTATTTTTATTTGCTTTTGCGGCTTGTTCCTTCGCGCAGAGTACAACAACTTACAACTGGGCAAACTTCGCCGCGGTGATGAATGGCGGTTATACGGACATCACATTGGGAGCCGATCTATCGCCTTCAGGTACCCCCTCTATTATTAATCCGAATCCGGCCGCTTCATATACGGTAAACGGCAGCAGCCACAACTTTTCCAACACAACAGGGACTTCTCGCAATTTTTTTCAGGTAAATAACGGTCAGACGGCGACTTTGAAGGGAATAAATTTTGTAAACACCTCAAATTTTAACGCCAGTAATCGTATTCTTTTAAACGGCGGCACGACGTATCTGCAAAACATTACGGCATCAACCAACTCCTTCGCGGCGGTAGCACTCGCCAATGCCGGCGCCCTCAATTTAATCAGAAACCAGCCGGGCGCGGTTTTGCTGGACATTTCCAATTCTGCTTTTTCTTATACTACCGCAAGCAGCAACGGCGCACTCGGCACCGTTATTTATAACAACTCGACCGCGGGGACAATGAATATTACCTCTACGATTTTTCAGAGTAACACGGCCGGAGCTGCGGCGAATGCCAACGGTTCCTTGGGCGGCGCAATTTATAATGTAACCGGAGCCACGGCATTTATTGACGGGTCGGCATTTAACCAAAACCGCGCGCTCGGCTCAAGTTCAATGGGCGGCGCGATTTACAACAGCGGAACTATGATAATAAATTCTTCGAGTTTTAGCGCAAACGGGCTCGGGCAAGCCGGCGCCGTCAGAGGCGGAGCGATATATAATGCGCCGGACGCTACTCTTGATATTACAGGCACTAACGGCGCTTCTTCATTTACGGGAAATGTCGCCGCGAGCGCAAATTCCCGCGGCGGAGCCATAGACAATGAAGCAGTGATGACGATTACCGACGCGAATTTCAGCGGCAATACGGTCGGCACAGCCTCAAACGGCGGCGATTACGGCGGCGCGATTTACAACGCGGGAGACTTGACTGTTACGGACGCTAATTTTGATTCTAACAAGGCGCTATCGCCGACTGCACTGTTGTCGCACGGCGGCGCGATAGCGTCCGACGGCATATTGACTGTCCAAGCCGAAAACTCCGACATTATTTTTAACGGCAATACCGCCACCGGACAGGGAGGAGCGATACGCATCGGCGCCACGGGAACGCTTAACCTTACAGCTGACAACAAGGACATCACTTTTTCAAATAATGCCGCCGGAACGTCAGGCGGAGCAATACAGGGTGTCGCGGGTTCAACGCTTAATCTTACCGCCAATAACGGCAATATAATTTTCACAAATAACTACTCGGGAAACTATGGCGGAAGCGCAAACGGCTTAAACATCGGAAGCACGGCAAATCTAAACGTCGTCAACGGCGACATTATTTTTAACGACGGCATTTCAAGCTCGCTCAGTACTCCGGCGCTGCCGGTTAATTTAAACATATCCGGAACAAACGGCAATGTCGTTTTAAATGCCGACATGAGAGGCAACGGCTCAGCCACTTCTCCTTTAGGTTACAACGGCAATATCACATTGAACAGCGGCACGATTAAAATAGTCAATCCGACATGGTTTTTCAACTCTCCCTTCATAGGCAACGGCGGCACGCTGGACAGGCAGGGAGAGACCACAGCTTTGGGCACTCCGCTCAATATTTCCAACTTTACTTTAAACAACGATGTTAACACAAAAATAGACGTCGACCTTGCGTCTGCGACGGGCTCTTATTTTGCCGGAGCGCCGGCCGGCACAGGCAAGATAATGATATCCGACATAAAGCTTCTCAGCAATGTGAACGCTACTACCGAGGTTCCTGTAGCCGACGCAGCGGCCGAGGATAGCCTTGGTTTGAGCAACAACTATGTTTTAAACGGCGCTATTTATACTTATAATGTTTCTTATGAAACATCGACGGCAAACGGTTTCTTGCTGTTTAATCCTATCCGTTTTTCTCCCTCAAGCTATATACCGCAGGTGTCAATGCAAACGGGCGGCTATTATAACCAGCTGAACGCGTATTCCATGGTGTTTGACTATCTCGGTACGTTCAATCCGGGAGATCCCGACGCGGAAAGATGCTCGTCCTACGGTTTATGGCTCAGACCTTACGCCTACACGGAAAGAGTGAATTTTAAAGACGGAATTAAAGTCGACAACACTTTTATGGGCGCCTACTTGGGTTTTGACACGCGCAAATATTCTATCGGCAGCGATTTTTATACCGGCTTTTCGATATTCGGCGGATATAATCAGGGCGGCCAGGATTATACGTCCGTAGATATAGACCAACAAAGCATTACCTTGGGCGCGGCAGCGGCTTTGTATAAAGGCAATTTCTTCACCGGACTTACAGTAAGCGGCAGCAAGGGCACCGCCGACGCGACAACGTACGGCGTAGGCGATGAAAGTTTGGATCTGAGCACCTTGGGTATTGCGTTGAAAGCCGGCTACAATGCCAGACTTTCTTCTATTTTCATATTACAGCCCGCGTTGACATTGTCATATACCAATGTAGGCCTTGGCGATTACACAAACGCCTACGGGTTGCGCGTCAGCGCGGATGACCTTGCTCCGATAGCGGTCGAGCCTTCCGTGAAGCTCCTTGCTTCTTTAAGCGAAAAGATGTACGCGCAGGCGGTATTAAGCTATGTTTATAACACCAACGACAAGTCAAAAGCTACGATGGACGGCACGCTGCTGCCTCAGATTTATATTAATAACTATCTGCAATATTCCGTAGGACTTACCAGACTGTTCAATGAACATTTTTCCGCCGGCCTTAACCTGTATGCGAGAAATCTGGACAAGGACAGTTTAGGCGCCGTGCTTGACATAAGATTTTTATTCGGCAAGCTTTGCTTCTGGGGAAAACCGGCTAAAGGGCAGACTAAGATGTTCGAAGAGAACGAGGAAGAAACAAAAGCAACCGTAAGACCAATAGCGGCAGCCGAAACCTCTAACAATGAAGTTAAGCCTGAGCCAGCCGCTGCCGAAGCTTCGCCGGCGCCGGCCGCAACCGAAGAAACCGGGACTGAAACAGCCGCTGCTTTAGCCGCCGGAGCAGAAATCGCCGGCCCGATGCTGTTTGATTTTGATTCTTCTTCGTTGAAACCGCAAACAATAGCGCAGCTGAAAAAAATTGCGCAGAAACTGCAGGACGGCGATTATAAGAGTATAGTCGTTGAGGGCCATACCGACGGCATCGGCACCGACGCTTATAATATGGCGCTTGGACTAAGGCGCGCCGAGGCGGGAAGAAGGTATCTGATTCAACTTGGCGTGGACGGCAGCAGGATAACAATCAAGTCCTACGGCAAAAAAAGACCTATAGCCACAAACGATACTGCGGAAGGCCGCGCTCAAAACAGGCGTATTGAAGTTACTATAACAATAATGTAAAACACGGATAATATACGATTTACTAAAATAAAAAATCTCCGGATATGCTGAACGCCGCCGGGGATTTTTTATTATGTTATGCTATAATGCCTGTATTATAAAGAGCAGTTTTAGAAAAACGGAGGGGCCAATGCCTAAATACATAAAAAATTTGAACCACGAAGAAATTTTAAACCTGTCCGACCAGATAGACATACTGGCCGGACAGGTCGTCAGCAAAACTCTTGCGCAAAACGATAAGGTCAGCATGACTTTATTCGGATTTGATAAAAATGAAGAAATCGGAACACATGATTCCGACGGCGATGCGTTTGTCTATGTTATAGACGGCGTCGCCAAACTTACCGTAGACGGCAGGGAACATATTGTAAAAAAAGGCGAAGTTTTGATTATGCCGGCTAACAAACCGCATTCGGTTTATGCGGCGGAACAATTCAAAATGTTATTGATAGTTGTCTTTCCTAAATAAACCGCTTGAGGATAGGATCTTATGAAACCCTATTGCGCATTTCTGCGCGGCGTAAACGTTAACGGCCATACTATGAAGATGTCGGATGTCTGCGATGTTTTTAGCCGGGCCGGAATGTCGGATGTGATCTCTGCGCTTGCATCGGGAAATATCATCTTCCGTTCTGCGCACTCGCAGAATAAATTGAGGAAAATTTTAGAGCAGGCTATGGCAAAATATTACGGCGGACAAATAAGCCTTTTTGTTAAAAACGCGGGTGAAATTAAAACCATGATAAAGTCCGCGCCGTTCGTGAAGAATGCCAAGTTCCATGTATATGCCTTTATCTGCGAAGCGGGCTTTGAAGATACCCTTATTAACGAGTTTCGCGGCGTTGCCGCCGCTCCGGATGAGGATGCAAAAATAAGAGGCGGGGTATTCTACTGGCAATGCGCTAAGGGCGCAACGCTGGATTCCGGCTTCTCTAAAATTCTCGGACGCAAAGACATGAAAGATAAATTCACCAGCCGCAACATCGGCACGATTGAAAAGATTACGGCAAAGTTCGGTATGTAATACGCTTGCAATTACGGAGGCAAAGACAATGAAATGGACGCAGGAAAAACCGGAAGACATTTTAAAATTTTTGCACACGGATCTTCAAAAAGGGCTTACAAGCCTGCAAGCGGAAGAGAGACAGCGGGAAAAAGGTCTGAATGAGTTTGAAGAAGAGAAAAAAGAAAGCATTTTTATAAAAATACTGCGCTCCCTGTCGGACTTGACGACAATAATCCTTTTAGCAGCCGTCGTGATTTCCGCTATTTTAGCCGTGAAAACAAACGAGGGCTGGATCGAGCCCATAGTGATCATGGCTATAGTCATAATAAATTCCGTGTTAAGTTTGCGGCAGGAGCTCGGAGCGGAAAAGGCGCTCGAAGCTTTAAGAAGAATGAACGCCGACACAACCGTAATAATAAGAAACGGAACAAAAGAAAAAATCGAAGTAAACCGGCTTGTGCCGGGAGATATTCTTGTGCTTGAAGCCGGAGACAAAATTCCGGCCGACGCGAGAATAATAACAAGCGCGGGGCTGAAAATCGACGAAGCCGTTTTAACCGGAGAAAGCGTTCCCGCGGAAAAAGACGAGGACGCGAAAGTCGATGAACATGCGCCTTTGGGCGACAGGCTGAATATGTTGTTTTCAAGCTGCCTTATAACAAACGGCAGGGCTACCGCTGTTGTGGTTAACACCGGGATGGACACCGAGGTCGGAAAAATCGCCGGCCTTTTGAACAGCACAAAAAAAGATAAAACCCCTTTGCAAAAAAGGCTTTTTGCAATAGGCAAAGTAATGACTGTCACGGCTTTGCTGTCGGCGGCGCTGCTTTTTGGCATGGGCCTTATGCGCGGCGAGACGGCGATGGACATGCTTATGCTTGCGGTCGCTTTGGCGGTTGCCGCTGTCCCCGAAACATTGATGATTATAGTTACCTTGACTTTGGTCTACGGAATTCAAAACATGGCGGCAAAACACGCCGTGGTGCGCAGAATAAACGCCGTTGAAACTCTGGGAAACACTTCCGTTATATGTTCCGACAAAACCGGCACTCTTACGCAAAATAAAATGACCATAAAAGAAGTTTGGGCGGCAGAGCACGAGCCTAAAAAAGCGGAAGATGATTTTGACGATGCCGAACGCCACCTGCTCACAATATTAAGCCTCGCCAATAACGCGGTTATAGAGGAAAAAAACGGAGAGGAAACCGCCATCGGGGATCCGACCGAAACCGCAATAATAAGCCTGCTTCACGACAAAGGCACAAATAAAAAAGAATTGACGGAAAAATATCCGAGAGTCGCCGAAATACCGTTTGATTCCGAAAGAAAACTGATGACTACCGTTCATCGTCTTGGAAACGGCAAATACCTTTCGATAACCAAAGGCGCGGTTGACAGAATTCCGGTTACAAAAGGCGTGTCCAAAGAAGAAATAATGAAAATCCACGATAAGTTCGCCGGGCAAGCCTTGAGGGTTATAGCCGTCGCCGAAAAATATTATGACGAGCCTCCCAAAGATTTAACAGTCGGCGAATTGGAAAAAGACTTGCATTTCGTAGGGCTTATAGGAATGATAGATCCGCCGAGGCCCGAGAGCATCGAAGCCGTGGCTCTTGCAAAAGGAGCCGGGATAAAAACAGTTATGATAACGGGAGACCATGCCGTAACCGCGTCGACAATTGCCTCTGAAATAGGAATACTGGCGGAAGGTGATAAAACCGTAACAGGCGCGGACCTCGAGAACATAACCGACG
>WQYZ01000119.1 GCA_009780985.1 Oscillospiraceae bacterium
AACAGAAATAGGCGTATATCCGACTAATGACAATATAACGTATAAATGGTACTATGCAGAAAGTCCGGATACAATATTGGGCGTATCCGGAGCGTATACAGTAACAGGCGACAATGCAGGGAAAACAATCTGCGTAGACGTCACATACGGCAATAAAACTCTGACATGGACGGCTGATGATGTTGTCGCGGCGGCAGTCAATCCTCCCGAACAGCCTGATAAGGTTGCAGATCCTCAAATAACTCCGGCAGGCGGATCATATACAAATTCCATTGACGTAACAATTACATGCGCGACAGACGGAGCAAGTGTTTATTATACAACTGACGGCAGTGTTCCTACAACTTCAAGCACACTGTATACAAATAAGTTTACTTTGACAAATAGCGCAGCAATTAAAGCAATCGCAGTAAAAGACGGTATGACCGACAGTTCAGTTGTAAGTGTTGCATATACAATAAATAAGGGGAATAATAATTCAGTCGGTTCATATAATCCCGGCGATTTAGGCGGCGGAATGATAGGTAATATTGCACCGGCAACAGCACCGGCGACCACAATTCCTGCAGCAGGTATTACCCCGACAGGCAATCCAGTATATGATAATGGGACAACGGCAGTCAAAGAAGAAAACGTTTCTTCGGAAGCAGGTTCGGCAACCGAAACTACAGCGGCTGCAGACACAAATGCGGCAGGTAAGTCAGACACAAATACAGAAACAACATCAACGACATCAGTTAATACGCAGACAACGACAGTCGCAGGCGGTACAACGGCAGTAGATACAACGCCGGCTCCGCAGGAAACAATCGAAACTATGACAGCAGTAGATAACGGCACGCCTCTTGCAAGCGGACCGGCATCCGGCGGGAATCCCGACGCTGCGAACGGCGGCAAGACCAATCCCGTAACCGGCGATAATATGGTACTGTTATTTGCACTCTTTACTCTTGCCGGAATTGGCGCGGTTGTAATCATCAGAAAAAAACTCGCAGATAAATAATCAAACGGCAGTATATATAAACATAATACGGGAACCCGTCCGATGTAATAAGTCGGGCGGGTTTGTATATGCCTATAGTTGTATACATGCGGATGAAATTTATTTCTAAATTAAAAAAGTATAATAATTATGATTGAAAACAAGAATAATAAAAACAGATAATATATAAAAAACAAAATTTGCTAAATATTTATTAGGAATAATCCGATATAATTTAATAATGGGATAAAAAATGAAGTTTAAAATCAAGGAGATGATATGGTATGAGGAAAATAAAAAGCAAGATTCTTGCTGTGATTATAAGTTTTGCCGCAGTCTTTTCTATCTTTTCAGGAAGTATCGTCAATAAGGCGTATGCCGTCAGTTTAAATAATACGGATTCTGCGGAAAATCTTAACGATTTCTGCGTTGTCGTCGATTATTATTCCGAAGCAATCAGAATAATAAGCAGAGACGAGCCGTTGATTGCACAGGGAAAGGGCTATATCGAAATATCGGACAATACGGGCGATTATATATATCCCGGATATAACGGCGAAGGAAAATCCGATTTTATTAAAGATATATCGTCAATGACTGAAAACAACAAATATATGTACGCTTTAAAAGCCGTCCCGGACGCGACACTTGATTCTTACGTAAATTCGGGAAAGACGGATAAAAAAATAAGCGTATTGATGAATGAAAAATGGTATCCGATATACGGCGGCGGGTTTAACATAAGCGCAGTTATTCCGGCAAGAGCCGTAAATGACCCTAAAAGACAGTATTATATAGCAATTCGCAGAGCGGACGATTATTTTAATTCCGAATCAGGATATGAAACAAGAGTAGCCGTGCCTGTAAAACCGCGGTTTAATGATAAGAATTTAAATAAATTCTTACAGTACGACGCCTCAAATGAAAGAATCGTATTGGATCAGAATTATTCTCAGTATTCCACATTGAGCGTAATATACAGATTTGATAATTTTGCGCCTGTAAACGGCATTCTTTCAAAAGCTTCGGGCATTTACGGGTCTACCGGAAGTATTGACGTTTCCGGCAAATATTTTGCTCTGGGAGGCTATGTCTATATATCTACCATGCCTTTTAAAGATGACAGCGATAACGTCGTTTACGCCCGTTCCAAAGAGATAAAATTCAGAATTCCGAAAGTGCCGAATCTTCCGGCAGTTAAAGCGGATTTGACAAATAAAAGAATATCTTCTCTTAAAAAAGACATCTTGGAATGGTCGATTGACGGAATATCATGGACGACTTATACAAGAACGGAAACAGCCGTATTGTTTAAAGACGTCTTCAGCATATTCCCTGGATTACAGGGATACGGCACAGATACGGACGGCAATTATGTTTTATATTTCAGAACAAAAGCAGTTGATATGAAAAGTCCGGCGTCTTTACCGAAAAAGATATTAATTCCGTCGATGTATTTAAATGTTTGATTAATTTGATTAATCAGGAAGCGGGAAAATGGGGAGTATAAAATCCATGAAAATTAAAAATATTATAAAGAAGTTTTTATCCGTAATTTTATGCGTGTCGATTCTAACGCCTGGAATTTTTATTAAAACATCGGCAGGGGCGGCTGTGGGAACCATAGCGTCTTTTGAATTGGCAGATAGCGAAACAAATAAAGACATATTAAAAACAATAGTGCTTAAATCTAAAACAAAATATATCGATATGGCGCAGAACAACCCGTATGTTTATGCGCGGTTCGATTTCAGAAACGTAAAAATTTATATAGACGGCGGAAATACGACGGACTGGGTTAGTTATTATTGGAGAGTATCGTCTCTTGACCCGAGCGTCGCCGATTTTAAGGGACAGAGTATAACGGCTTCGGAAGCGGAAACTTCGGTTTCTGAAAATCCTGAAACTACGGGAATATACGACAGGAATTATTTCCTGAGGGCGGATATAAAATCCGTTGGCACTACAATCGTCACAGTCGAGATGTCGCCGTATGCCGACATGAGCAACAGCATAATCAGAACATTTACGTTAAAAATCATAGACGATTCAAATAACGGTCAGTTAAACGCGACTTTTCAAAGGAGCGGAAATTCTGCAAATTTAAATTTGTCTGTCCCAATGCAAATGAAAATAACCGATATAAATACCTCTGTATCAATTTCGTCCGTATCGGGGCTTGACTATTCCAATTTAAATTCAGGCGCCTCATTTGAAAAACCCATAGCCGCTTATTCATGGACTGCGGCGGTTTCAGAACCCGGTATAGCGAAAATAAGCCTGTCTGGAACAACTGATTCGTTTTCGGATACCATAAGTTCGTCGGTAACATCCGGGGCGGGAAACAGGACAATATATATAAAACCATTGAGCGAGGGAACTGTCAATATAGTTTTTACTATAACTCCGAGCGGCGGAACCTTTCAAGCCGGCACGCAGACTATTGCTATCAATATAACAAAAACAGTCGGAAATATAGATTTTAACCCGACTTTCGATGTTTACAGCAGTCGGACAAACCCCGAAGATGTTATGATAAAAATAGAAGATTTAAATGTTATGGTAAACGACGTAAAAACAAATATCGATTCTGCTTTTATGCCTGAGGCAGATCTTAATATTACTGTGACGGTTCCCGCAAATAAACTTGTTGAAAATTATGCGGATACAGGCTGGACGGATGTTAAAAATACAATAAATGCGCAAAAAACTTTTGCAATTGATTCGGATTTTTTATATTACGGATTAGTCAATGTGCCTCTTACAGACAGCGCAAAAGTGAATATTACGGTATCCGGTTCTGTATATGGGGAAAGCCGCTCTGTCACAAAAACCGCGGACGTCAAATTTGTTACCGAAGCCGATAATGGTCAGATTATGACTTTGAAATTCGGCGACATAGCAAATCCTGAAAATATCAGCGATATATACGAGGGAAGAATGGTAAAAGTTTTAATAGACAAAAACGGCAATCCCGAAAGCACAATAGAGCTTGGCAATTTCGAGGCGCAGATTTACGATATTTCACAGCCGAATCTGAAACGGATATTGGACGGCGGGGAATATACAGTAAAAGCAGCCGCCGATAAAACAGATTTAGTTTCAATCTCAGTCGATGATTCGTCAAAACAAATATCTATAGTTCCTCAAAAAGCCGGCACTGTGAAAATAAAAGTGACCGCCGTGAGAAATGATGTTGATTCCGCATATTCCGTACAGTTTACTTTAAATATATCAAACTTCGGGATTTTACCGGCAGACGAGGGAACAGTAGTTTCTGTGGCGTTAAAAAGAAATAACGGAATTAATACAATATACACCGGGGAAGACAAAATTTTATATTTGCAGAATGGCATAAGCGATTACGGTGCGCTGACCGTAAATATTGACAGAGTTCTCGTATCTGCGGCAAATAAAGCAAGCACAAACTATACTGATGTCTTAAAAAATTTTAAATGGCAGATAAACACGACAGCCGGCGGCACAGATTCGTCTCTTTTATCTCTTGACAACATGTCCGGGACTACTGATACTGGAAAAGCCGCCATAAACATCGGTACAGAAAAAATTTCGACAGAAACGGATCCCATACTTTTGACAATAACCGTTTTTCCGCAGCAGTCTGACGGGATTTATGATACCGGAAACAAATCCATGTCCGTACAGTTTGAAGTCGTTGTCAACGGGCTTGGGGGAAAATTTGCTTTGGATATAGATTATACCGGCGAAAAAATAAATATACTGACAGATAAAATAGGGGAGGATTTACTGTATTACAATTTTAACGGTTCAAATAATGCTGTAGAATATATGTATTGTCTTAAAGCAGCCGCAGACGGAGCGAGTCAGTCTGCGGAAAAATGGCTTCCGGTTATGGGAAGCAGTATAGATATAAGCAGGGTTATACCGAAAACGGCAAGTTCCGCAGTATACAGAATAGGTGTGAGACTTGCGGACGCGGTTCCGGAAGAAGACGGAAATTTTTCCCCAGATAACAGAAAAACCGTGATTCTAAATCCCCGCAGAACGGTTACGGCGGCTGAAAAGAAATCGGTCGTCTATAAAGACGGGCAGATAATGCTGAATAACGAAGATGCGGAATATATAAATGTTATTTATACAGTGGGAGCCTGCGAAACTGTGAATAATGAAATTATAAACGGAAAAACAGGGATAAGCCTACCGCTAAGAAACAATCCGCTTGGAAGTACTGTAGCCGTGCAGTTTGCCGCACAGATTGACTCGGAAAATCCCGCAAACAGCAGGTTCGCTTCTGTACCGTTTAAGATAAAAGTCCCGAGAATCGGGAAAATGCCAGTGATAAAAGACGATAAAAGAAAAGGCAGATATACCGGTTTTAACGGAAAAATGTCATGGAGTGCAACGAATAATGTCGCGACAGGTTCAGCTGACGGCTGGACAAAATGTCAGAACGGTTTCGTGTCTTATGCAAATTTACGCTTGGCGTTTCCGGGGCTTCAAAAGGACGCGAGCGGAGAATTTTATAATCTCTATGTAAAAACAGACGCATATAATAAAACTCCGGAATCGGATATTTTAGTAGTGAAAATTCCTGCGGACAGATATTAAGATATAATATGACCCGAAAGCCTCCGTATTAAAAGGGGGCTTTTGGTAAATCACCCGTTGTTTTCCTAAAAAATTTTTAGTTGTAAAAAAATAAAACAAAAAATATACAAAATATAGTTGTAATAGTATAATAAAATATGATAAAATAAATGCTATAAAATTTTTTGTGGTGTTTTAAATATGTTTAATATTGGTAGCGCTCTCGAATATATAATGAATACTGTACAGACTATAAGAATAATAGACGTAATAGATATAATAATTGTGTCTGTAATTATATATTACGCCGTTAAGTTTATAAGAGACAGACGGGCGGCAAAACTGCTCATAGGTATTTTTTTCCTTATTGTCGCTTATGTCATAAGCGATGTGTTGCAGATGTATGCGCTGAATTTCCTGCTTACAAATGTGTTTCAGGTCGGAATAATAGCTTTGATCGTGGTTTTTCAGCCGGAGCTTCGCAGCGCGCTTGAAAAAGTCGGCGGGACTTCCCTTCAATCTATAAACAGAATAGTAGACCAGAGAAATATTCAGAAAACTATGAAACTGATTGAGATAATATCAGAAGTCTCAGCTGATTTTTCCTCAATAAAACGCGGAGCTCTGATTGTCATAGAAAGAACCACAAAATTAGGAGATATTATAAAAAGCGGAACTGTCTTAAATTCCGAACTGAGCGTAAAACTCTTGGAGAACTTATTTTACGACAAAGCTCCCCTGCATGACGGAGCAGTCATAATAAACGGCAACACTAATATTATAGAAGCGGCGGGATGCGTTCTCCCATTGTCGTCGAACAATATGGATTTTCTCAAAAACGTCGGGACAAGACACAGAGCCGGAATCGGAATCAGTGAGAACAGCGACGCCGTCGTCGTTATTGTGTCGGAAGAAACCGGGAAAATATCTACGGCGGTCGACGGCAGATTCGAAAGGGATTACGACAGGAACTCGCTGAAAAAAGAACTAACGGATATTCTGCTTGAAGATCACAGTATTTCCAACAATTTTAAGAATTTTAAAAATAACAGAAAACATAATAAAAATAACAAAACCTGAAATAATCCCGGAGCATAGAAATAGTTTATGAACGAACATGAGAGAGATAACAATTATGAATCTGAAAACAGTGGCATATTAAATATCCCCGCTGTAAAATCAGAAAAATCAAAAGGCGATATCTGGCTTAAGATAATTTCCGTATTGATAGCTGTTTCAATATGGTTTTGGGTTGTGGGATTTGAGAGCCAGGTGACTCAGAAAAAATTCACATCTATACCGGTTAATATAATAAATGCAAGCGATATGCTGGCGAATTACGGATATTCCGTACTCTCGAATAAAGAAATCTATATAGACGTAACTTTGGAAGGCAAAAATTCAGATTTGAACAGGGTAAAATCAAATGATATATACGCCTACGTGGATTTGAAAAAAGTAACGCAAACCGGAGATATAGCTCTGCCAATAGAAATTCAAGATATAAATTACGTTCACGTTGCAGACCAGAGTCAAAGCACCTGGGTATTGCCTATAGACCAGCAGACTACAAAAAACGTTCCCGTTCAGGGGACAATAGTGCAGATGGCAAAAGAGTCTGGGGTCGATATAGCGCCGCTGAGTTTCAACCCCGCCACAATCAGCGTTTCAGGTCCTGCAGGGGTGGTAAACACAATCGACCACGCTCAGGTCAATGTGGCTTTGGGAGCCGACCAGCCGATTAACAGTTCTCGTTATGTCACACAGGAATTTGTGCTAATAGACAGTAACGGCAACGAAGTTCATAATTCGTATGTAAAAACTTCTGAAATTTCGGTGGAAGTGTATGTTTCGGTTTCTATCACGAAGGAAGTGCCGCTTGTTGTAAATTATAAATACGGGTATTACAACTCGACAAATACAAATATTATTATAAATCCCGCCGCAATATTAATTAAAGGGTCGCCGGACTATTTAAATACCGTAAACGAAATATCGCTTGGCACAATCGACGAGAAGAAATACGAGAACGATACATCGGTTAAGATGAATATTCCCATGCCCGACGGAGTTACAAATCTAAGCGGAATAACGACGGCAGATGTCGAGATAAATTTTACAGACATGTCTACGCGGCTTATGTCAATAACAAGTTCGCAGTTTAAAGTGGTTCCTCCCAAAGATTTTGAATATCACATAAAAGAAGATAGTATACAGGTAAAACTGCTCGGACCTTTGGAGAATCTGAATCATGTTACGTCAGGCGGGATAACTGTCAATGTTGATTTAAGCAATGTGACGGAAAAAGGTACGCACTCTGTTCCTGTGGATGTAGTCGTCACATCTGACACATCCGTGTTCTGTGTTGGCGAATATGCGGTCAATGTAGAGATTTATTGATATTGCCGGGAAAAGATTTATAAATTATGATAGTGGAAAATATAAGATTAGGTATAGAATGCACAGACGCCGATGCTATACGCGAAGCAGTTAAAAGACTCGGTAAAGTTTCGGACAGCCCGGGAAGAATATATAAAAAGTCAATTGACGCAAGGCACAAAAATAATATAAAATTCGTTTATTCGGTTTTATTCGAAGAAGATAAAGAAGATAACAACTTTGATTGTATACAGGTGAAACCGGGTGAAAATCCGCAAAAATCCTCTCCGGTAATAATCGGGTTCGGATCTGCCGGAATATTCTGCGCGCTTGTTCTGGCACAAAACGGTTATAAACCCGTTGTCTTTGAAATGGGTTCGGATATTGATACAAGAATAAAAAAAGTCGATAAACTTTTTAATGAGAGTATTCTCGACGAAAAAACAAATGTCTGCTTTGGCGAGGGCGGCGCGGGAACTTTCTCTGACGGTAAACTTGTTACGAGAATAAACGACCCGTACTGCGGATTTGTATTGAGGCAGTTTGTAAAATCCGGCGCGCCGGAAAGTATATTGTATCAAGCAAAACCGCATGTCGGGACTGATATAATCAGAATTGGGACAAAACGAATCCGCGAAGAAATAATAAAAAACGGCGGCGAAATTTATTTTGACAGCGAGGTTACGGACATAAACAGTGGTTTTGACGGCATTGAAATAACCGTAAATAAAAAAGATAAAATCAAAACTTCCGGATTATTCATAGCGGCAGGACACAGTGCGTTCAGGATATATGATTTACTGATAAAAAGAGGCTTTTCAGTAGAGCCGAAACCGTATTCTGTCGGATTCAGGATAGAGCATAAGCAGAGTTATATTGACGATATAATCTACGGAAACCAAGCGGGGAATAAAAATCTGCCTCCCGCAGAGTATGCGCTTTCACATAAAAAACCCGATACACGGGGAGTTTATACGTTTTGTATGTGTCCGGGGGGAGTAGTAGTAAATTCTGTGTCCGAAAATGGAACGATAGTCACAAACGGCATGAGTTACAGCGACAGGGCAGGGGAGAATGCAAATTCGGCGGTTGCTGTCTCGGTTTTACCCGAAGATTACGGCGGCACAGTTTCAGGAGCGTTTGAGTTCAGGAAAAAACTTGAAGAATCCGCGTTCAAAATAAAAAACAGAGATTTCACCGCGCCTGTTCAAACTCTCGGAGATTATATAAACAATAAAACAGGAAGTCTGCAAAAATCCGATATTTCGCCGTCGTATACGGGAAAATTTATCGAGTATGACTTAAATAAATTATTCCCGGAATTTTTAAATCAGGCGATAAAGACGGGCGTAAAAGAGTTCGATAAAACCTTAAAAGGCTGGTTTTATGAAAACGCCGTTTTGACCGCGCCGGAAACAAGAACATCGTCAGCGGTAAGAATAGTACGGGATAATACGACGCTTGAGGCGATAAATTTTGACGGGATTTATCCGTGCGGCGAAGGCGCGGGCTATGCGGGCGGAATTACAAGTTCGGCTGTGGACGGCATAAAATGCGCCGTAAAATATATGGAGAAATACAGAAAATAAATTTATAAAATGCGAGGTATAATATGGGAAGATACGATGATATAATGCAAAATACTAAAAAACCGAGTACAATTACTACTATTATCGCTAACCTTCGCAAGCTCGGTATTGTGAACGGCGATATATTGCTTGTACATTCGTCGCTGTCGTCAATGGGTTTTGTAATAGGCGGTTATGAAGCGGTTGTTTGGGCGTTACTACAGGCTGTCGGCGAAGATGGCACATTAATTATGCCGTCGCAGACAATGCAAAATTCTGACCCTACGGATTATTCAAAGCCAGCTCCAATCGAGCAACATGAATTATGGCGTCGTGCAATGCTGCCATATAATCCCCTCACTACGCCGACCTGTGGAATGGGAATTATCGCGGAGACATTCCGGACGTTTCCAAACACGTTACGTTCAAATCACCCGCAGACGTCTTTTTGTGCAAATGGCAAATATGCCCAGAGAATTACAGAAGAACATGTTCTGACGCCGCAGTTTGGAATGAATACGCCATTGGGAAAAATGTATAATTTAAAAACGAAAGTTTTATTGCTTGGCGTGGATTATAACGTATGCACCTGTTTGCATATGAGTGAAACACTCAGCGGCGCAATACCAAATACATATGAACACGGCGCTGTTGTCATGAAAGATGGCAAAAGAGAATGGGTTTGGTTTAATGATATAGATTATGACACTGATTTCCGTGCGTTAGGTAAAGCTTTTGAAGAAAAACACAATGTTACAAAAGGTAAAATTGGGCAGGCGAAATGTAAAATTTTTCAACTAAATGAAATAGTGGATTTTGGAATAGAGTGGATTAAAAATAACAAAAAATCGTGAAATACATAAAAAATAAATATGGGGTAGGTAAGGTTGAAAATGCAAAACAGCAGAAATAACAAAGACAGAAACGGAATATTTCCAAAGGGAATGAAAGCTCCCGATGAATTTTTCACAGGCACGGTTTGGAGTAACGTACTTGTGCCTGACAAGGATAATATGTATAACTGCCAGGTGTACGACGTAGTTTTTGAACCCAGTTCGAGAACAAACTGGCATAAACATCCGGGAGGGCAGATTTTATTGGTTACCGACGGGGAAGGTTTTTATCAGGAGAAAGGAAAAACTGCGCAGTTATTGCAAAAGGGGGATAGCGTGAATATTCCGCCGGATGTCGAACATTGGCATGGCGCGGCTCCCGACAGCAGATTCACGCATATAGGAATCAGCCCGAACACGCAGAAAGGCGACACGGTATGGTTTGGTACAGTCACAGACGACCAGTACAGGGAAGCTGTTTTATGGCGCGGGCACGATAACGGTAAATCGTTAATATTGTAAAAATTATAAATGCGAATGTGGGTGTGGTATAAGAAGGTATGGCAATGAAAAATACAGCGTATGTAAAAGAAATAAACGGCGGTAAAGCTGTTTTAAAAGTCAGGAGAGAGTGCGCGTGTCAGAATAAATATAACTGTAATGCGCAGTGTTTTGCACTGCAAAACGAAGTTATAGAAGTCACGGTCGATAATAATATCGGAGCAAAGACAGGCGATTTTGTCGAAGTCGAGGGAAAAACTTCGGCTATTATGACATATGCGGCAGTTGTTTTTATTCTTCCGGTTTTTATAACGCTTTTATTGTTTTTTATAACATACGCTGTTACAAAAAATCAGATTACGCCGTTTATTGTGTCAGGAATCGGATTTGTGCTGTCGATTGTTTTTTTATACTATTTTCTGAATAATATAGTCAAAGGCAGAAACGATTTTGCGATAACAAAAATATTGTAGTAAATAACGGCGAAGAATCTGTTAATCGTCTTGATAAAGCAGTTGAAACAACAATCGTGCGCCGGCTTTCATGCCGATTTCTGTGAAAACGTCCTGAAATGTCTGCACCGCATTGTTAAAATCTTCCAATGCCTCGTTAAATTCTTCTTTGTTCTTGCAACAGCGTTTCAAACTGTTAATTAAATCTTCGCTTTCTTCTTCTAATCGAAGCTCGTACGGGCGCGTGTCAATACCGATAGAAGATTGTCCGTTTTCTACCAAAAAATTTCTGATTTCCTGTATATCCATGCGTTTAAATATACCTTTTATGTTGTTATAATTTGACATTATTTTTTACTCCTTTATGATTTTATATAAATATAACGAGAATAATTTTCGTTATATTTATATTATACCTGAAGATAATTTTCGTGTCAAGCGGTTTTTAAAAATTTTTAAATTTTTTGGAGGTTATTATGGCTAATTTCGGAGAGCGTTTAAAATATTTACGAACTGCCAAGCAATTTACTCAAAAACAAATGGCTATTGAATTTGGTACTACTGAAAGAGCTTATCAAGATTATGAATATGATAAGAGTCATCCCAGTTATAGCGGGTTGCTTTTTATGGCGGATTATTTTGATGTGTCGCTTGATTGGCTTGTTGGCAGAAGCGAAATAAAAGAACGCAGGTAAATAAAATTTAAATTGGCGGAGTTATATTATGAGTGATAAATCGGAAGCGAAATGGATAATACCGGAACATGACGGGCAAAAAGTCGCCGAAATAACAAGCGAATTTAAACTTAATAAAGTTACGGCAAAACTTTTGATTAACAGAGGATATGGTGCGGACACCAAAGAAGAAAAAGAAAAAATAAAGTCGTTTTTCAATAAATCAAAAAATTTGCTGCACGACCCGTTTTTGATGTCCGGTATGGAAAGAGCTGTCGAAAGAGTGCATAAATCGTTTAAATCCGGCGAAAAAGTTATGATATACGGGGATTATGACGTTGACGGGATTTCGTCCACCTGCGTTATGTATGTGTATTTCAGAAGTCTTGGATTTGACGTCTGCTATTATATCCCCGACAGGTTTGAAGAAGGTTATGGGATAAATAAAGACGCGGTAAAGAAAGCCAAAGACAATAATATAAATTTGATAATTACTGTAGACACAGGCGTAACGGCGTACGACGAAACAGAGTACGCGAAAGAACTCGGAATTGATATTATAATCACGGACCATCACGACTGTCCGAAAATACTGCCAGACGCTTTCGCCGTTATAAACCCCAAAAATCCGGACTGCGCATATCCGTTTAAAGAGCTTGCGGGAGTAGGGGTTGCGTTTAAATTTATTCTGGCGTATAATAACAGATATAACAAAAAAGGATTAGCCGGCTTTAATTATTTTGATTATTTCTGTCAATTTGTGGCAATGGGCACTGTAGCGGATATAATGCCGTTAAACGGCGAAAACAGGGTAATGGTCGATATAGGTCTTAAAAAGATGAAAGATTCAGGAAATTACGGAATAAAAGCGATTCTTGACAGTTATTTTAAATTTAAGGGAAAAAGGAATATTTCATCGGATATAATCAGTTTTTATATAGCTCCGAGATTAAACGCCGCCGGAAGGCTTTATAAAGCTGATAAAGCCGTGGATCTGTTTCTGTGCGAAAGTCAGTCCGCCGCCGATATGATTTCGGAAGAACTGAGCGTTTTGAACAAACAACGTCAGGATATGGAAAAAGATATATTTATTCAAGCCGAAAATGAAATGCGCAATATCAATTTAAAAAATCCGGGAAATGCGGATAAAAAAATATTTATATTGAGCAGGGATAACTGGAATCAGGGCGTAATTGGCATAGCGGCGTCGAAACTCACGGAGAAATACAATAAAGTCTTTATATTGCTGACAAAAGACAATATAAACGAAGAATTATATAAAGGTTCATGCAGAAGCACCGACAGTATAAATATAATGGAACCGTTGCAGGCATGTTCGGATATTTTAGTAAAATACGGCGGACACGAAAAAGCGGCGGGGTTATCCGTAGAATATAGAAATATCGGCGAACTTGACCGGCGTCTGAACGAATATGCGGATAATAATAATCTTAGGACGGACCGGGATAAAGTATACAATATAGAATGTGAAATCCGCGCTGATAATATAAACTGCGACGTTATCAGAGAAATTGAGACATTGGAGCCTTTCGGATGCGCGAATCCAACGCCGCTGTTTATGATAGCAAACTGCCGGATATTAAACATTACGCCTATGGGTGAAAATAAACATCTGAGACTTGATTTGGAATCCGAAAAAACAAATTTTGAAGCCATATATTTTAACATGGAGCTGAAAAATTTTGGGTTCGGAAAATACGACGAAGTCGATATAGCCTGCAACGCCGCGATTAACGAGTACATGAACAGGGAAAGAGTGCAGTATATTGTCAGAGATATGAGACGAGGCGGCGGAAATATTCCCAATAGAGAAGATTTTAAAACAGTATATATTTTTTTATTGAACGCTTTGAGATTGAAAAAGGGCGTTGTATATGATGCGGAATATAATATAGATAAGCTGTATGAAAGTTATATAACTTATTCAAAAAAAAGAATATCCCGAAATAAATTTCTGTCAGTGCTCGATATATTTGACGAAACTGGAATAATAATCATGGCAAGGGATTCCGTTGTTATCAGAAAGCTGAAAATAGTAGACAACGGGGATAATAAAATCGATATTGAGGGAAAATCGGAAATATATAAAAGATTGTAACTAAAATGGTAGAAAATTTATATACTGTGAAATTGTAATAAAATCTATTTTTGATGCAAAAGGATAAAAGTGAATGAATATTTGGGATGAAAATGTTGGTTTAAAAACTGACGATGTTATTAGATTAGTTGAAGAA
>WQYZ01000120.1 GCA_009780985.1 Oscillospiraceae bacterium
GCGTTTATACAATCCAAAGCTGGATTGACGGCGAAGATTTGAAACCCGTATTACCAACTTTGTCCGAAACGGAGCAATACACATTGGGAATACAAGCGGGGAAAATATTGAAAAAGATACATTCTATACCCATACCGGAAACACAGGAAGAATGGGCGGTAAAATATAACCGTGAAATAGACGCGAAGATAAAAGCGTACCGTGATTGCGACCTGCATTTTGACGGCGATGATTATGTTCTCGCCTACATAGAACATAACCGTCATTTGTTAAAAAACCGACCGCAATGCTATCTTGTCTGGGATTACAACATAATGAACATGATGTATGAAAACAGTGAGGTGAAAATAATCGATTTCGAGTATTACAACACCGGCGACCCGTGGAACGAATTTTGCTGTATTGTATGGAGCGCGGTAACAAGCCCGCATTTCGCGACCGGGCAGATACGCGGTTATTTCGGCGGCAAGCCGCCGGAGGAATTTTTTGAGCTTATGGTTCTGTACAACGCAGTTCTTTTATTATCATTACTTTCATCATCATGGGCGACGACTGATGCTGGACGTGATGCTTCAATGGGGCTGTCGCAAAATATTTTGAAATGGCACGGCAACATGAAAAATCCAGTGCCGACATGGTATCTGCAAGATTTTCATGTGGAATATACATTGAACAATTAATAACAGAATGGAATGAGGCAAAAAATGTTGATACGGTGGGCGAATGAAAATGATTTACCTGCGTGGTACGCTTTGGCTACAGAAGTATCGCCGATATTTCAGCATCCGGCTGATATGGGGACAGACCCTGAGTTTGTCGCCGGCTGCCAAAGAGCGGTAAACGAGTATAAAGTATTGACCGCTGTGGATTATATGAGCGGAGACAATATGGGTTTCATCAGTTTTTCAAGGAATCGAAACAGCATTTCATGGTTTGCCGTATCGGAGAAGCACCGCGGCAGAGGCGCAGGTAACCGTTTGCTGAAAACCGCTTTACGACAGCTTGATACCAATAAAGATATTACCGTAAATACTTTTTGTGCGGATTGTCCGCAGGGAACGGCGGCGAGAGCTCTATACAAGAAATATGGATTTACCGAAGAAAAGCCGTTTACACATGATGGACTTTCTCGATGTGAGATGAAACGCCCTGCTTCGAGCGAAAAGCGCGGCGGAAGTTTCCATTACCGTTACCCCGATTTTATCAGGAAGTCGCAAAAAGAATTTTGCCCGGCTTGTAACGACGAGCCTATGCCCGACGGTCAAATCGACATTGTACTGACCGATAAAATCTGTGTCGGCGGCGAATATCCCGGTCAGGGACGTTTGTTTGGCAAATTGTATGTCATGCCTATGGAACACTATTTTCATTTTGAAGATATGCCGGAAACGGACGCAGCCGCGTTCATAAACGAAGTTCAACGTGTCGGGAGAGCACTCCGCAAAGTGACCGGCGCGGTAAAAATAAATTACGAAATGCACGCGAACTCTGGCGCGCATTTGCATATACATTTATTTCCGCGTTATCTCGACGATGACTTTCCGAGCGCGCCGATTGATTACCGGGTGAGCGAACCTGCGCCGTATGAAAGCTATGAGGAATATCTGTGGTTTATTGAGCAGATGAGAAAGGAATTGGCGTATGACCCTGATTAAACCGCTGAAATTGAACCCCGGAGATAAGATTGCAACTGTATCTCTCGCTTGGGGATGCGCCGGCGAGCCGGATATGCGTTGGCGTTATGACTTGGGCGTTTTACGCCTGAAAAGCGAATTCGGCTTGGAAGCCGTGGCTATGCCTCATTCCCTTGAGAGCGAGGACTATATCCGAAATCACCCGGAATCACGTGCCGAGGATTTGATGACGGCTTTCGCCGACCCGTCCGTCAAAGGGATCATCGCCAATATCGGCGGAAACGATAGTATACGCCTGCTTCCATATATCGACTTTGACGTGATACAAAACAATCCGAAAGTATTCATCGGGTATTCGGACATATTGAATATCCATCTGATGTGCCTTAAAGCGGGGCTTACCACTTTCTATGGCGCGAATTTACTGACCACCATTGCCGAACCGCAGGGATTACACCCATACAGCCGGTACTGGCTGAAAAAGGTACTGTTTGACAATCAACCCATTGGCTGTATCGCACCGCCGGACAAGTTTACCTGCGATGAGACGGAATATGCAAATCCGAACCAAGTCAAACAATATCATCCTCACGCCGGCTATGAATGCTTACAAGGTTTCGGCAGAGTCACCGGACGATTGTTCGGCGTCGATAAAACTAATTTTGCAATAATAGAAAGTGCCGGCTTGACAGAACCGTTATATGAAAACGGGAACATTTTATTTTTTGAAGATATTGTCGAGTGCGTATCTCCGGACGATTTTGCCGAGTTTTTCATGTGTCTTGCCGAAAAAGATATTACGCGAAACATAAAAGGAGTAATTATAGGGCGTTTCAACGAATATCCAGAAAACTATGATTACAGAAATGCGTTATTAAAGACAACGAAAAAACTGAACCTACCTGATTTGCCTGTTCTTTTCAATCTGCCGTTCGGGCACACTTCGCCGATATGCACATTGCCTTTCGGCGCTATGGCGGAAATTGACTGCGAAAATGGAACATTTAGTATTTTAGAAAGCGGGGTTGTTTAATGCCAAAATTAGAAAATACATTGATTGTAGTGCCGTATGACCCGAACTGGAAAAACGAATTTGAACGCATACGCGATTATTTAATGGGGCAAATCGGCGATTTAGTGCTTGAAATCAAGCACGTAGGCAGTACTTCGGTTCCGGGATTGTGCGCCAAACCCATTATAGATATTGTCGCGGTTATGGAATCGTACGATATTTTCCCGGAGATTGTAGAGCGTCTTGAAAAGGTTGGTTTTCAGCATGAAGGCGACGGCGGCATAAAAGAACGCGAAGTGTTCAAGCGGCTGATACCCGATGATTTCATGAATTATCACTTTTATGTATATCCAAAAGACAGCGAGGAAAACCACCGTCAGACTATATTTAGAAACTCTTTGCTCAACGACAAAAATATTGCCGCCGAATACGGCAAATTAAAGATAAAGCTGATTGAGGAAGTGAATGGCGACAGAGTTCTTTATACGAACTCAAAAACAGACTTTATTCTGGGTGTTATAAATAATGCCGTTGAAGAAAATGCTTTTTGGCTGGCACTTGACAAACTCGTATCAGAATCGAAAATAATAATCGACCGCCCAAAAGGCAGCCGTCACCCGAAATACCCAGACTCCATATATCCTCTCGACTATGGTTATCTCGAAAATACATCATCAATGGATGGCAGCGGTATTGATGTATGGAAAGGCACGAACGGAAACTATATCGACGCTGTTATTTGCACGGTGGATTTATTAAAAAGGGACAGCGAAATCAAAATCCTCATCGGGTGCAGTGAGGATGAAAAACGGCTTATTTTTGAAAGTCATAACAAAAGCGAATATATGAAAGGTATATTGATACGGAGGAATAGTGTATGAAAAAAGTTATATTTGGACGGACAGGCTTAGGCGTATGCGACGCAAATTGTTATTTGATTTATGATGAAAACTCAAGGAAAGCCTGTCTCATTGACGCTCCCAAATACGATGATGAAATTATGAATGTAATCGAATCAAAGGAACTATCGCTTGAATATATTATCTTGACTCACGGGCATTTCGACCATATACTCGGCGGCAAATGCGCTCAAAGAAAAAACCGGCGCGAAAATAGCCGTCCATGAGCTTGAAACCGAATATCTTGAAAACCCTGAAAAAAGTATGACTTCATTGGAAAATGGCGGAACGGTTTCGGCAGATATTAAATTGAAAGAAAACGATATTCTGACTTTCGGTGCCATATCTCTCAAGGTTATTCATACTCCGGGACACACGAAAGGTTCATGCTGCTTTATATGCGAGAACGAAAAAGTCATGTTCAGCGGAGACACGCTGTTTACGGGCGGCATTGATCGTTATGATTTTTATGGCGGAAATTACAACGCTTTGATGGAATCGTTACAAAAATTAAAATCCCTCAACGAAAACTATACGATATATCCGGGTCATGGGGACAATACCACACTCAATGACGAAAAGATGAGGAATCCATACCTTAAGTAAAATAAAAAGAGTAACATTATGCAAGTGAACATAGCAGATAACCGCAACGCTTGAAAACGCAAAGAAAATCCTGGCAAGCGGAAAGCTGTTGTCGGCTGTGAAAGCGTTCGGCAAAACCGCTGATGAGCTTGTACGTGATGAGCGAAACGCAGCCGGAGATCCGGCTGATTATTTCGATTATATTATGTTTGCTTGGGGTAATTGTCAAGCCGGAGACCGGCTTGTTATGGAAAGGAATCTCAATGGAAACCTAAGTTATGAGGCATTCGTGGAAGAATTAGAGAAAAATTTATCTCCCGGTATCCGATTTTATTTCGGTATTAAGATATAGTCCGGCACCCCGGATATGTGTTTGACGGTTATCATCCGGCGAAAATCAAAGACGAGCTGGTATTGTCTGATTATATGTATGCCTGCATAATACCGGAACATTACAGAAATGAAATAAAAGAACTGATTCAACCGGAAATAGCCGATAAAGTATATTATTTCCCGCAAAATGGTCTTGGCTTATGGGACTGGTCGGAGAAAGTCTATGAATTCGTGGAAAAAGAGATAGTCTCATCAGTGATTATCCGATAATTGGACACCGCGTATCGGATTTATGCAGTGATATTATCATGGACAAAACGGAAAATATCATACTCGTTTCACACGGCGTTACCTTGAGCGTTTGGCAGTCCGTGTGGCTTGGAGAAGAAATCCAGCCGTTTAAAATATTCGGGATTAACCGGCGGCGTGTCATTCTTCAAATTAAACGATGACGGAGAGCGTATTATACAACGCTTGAAAGCGCAAAGAAACTTATTTATTGATAACACGAGGTAAAACTTATGAGAGCAAAATTATTAGGTATCAAAGGTACTTGGAGAGAAGTAGCCGATTCGGCAAATACGACTATACATATGGAAGCGGGTGAAAAAGAGCCGTCGTCTAAATGGAAAAGGCGAATGTTACTTTGCGAACACTCGCCTATCAGACAGCACATCATAAAATGTAAATGGTATGACATCAAATCATGGGTCTCGATTCATTTTGTCCGGCACAAGATCGGAATCGAACACTGGGTGCGCACCCAAAGATCAGACCGTACAAAAATAGACAGGGATGATTTGCCGCAGGATAATCTGATCGAGCATGAGTTTGAGGCAAATACACAGGCATTCATAAATATTTCGAGGAAAAGGCTGTGCCGGTTAGCCGCAGAAGAAACGAGGGAAGCATGGCAGTTAGTATTAGAGCAGATCAAAGATTCGGAGCCGGAACTGTATAATGTATGCGTCCCTGACTGCATATATCGCGGTTGGTGCTATGAATTCAAATCATGCGGGTTTCATAAAACAGAAGCATATCAGGAAAAATTATCAGATTATCGAAGCGAAATAAACGAATAGTATAGAATTTAGTATATCAATATATTCATACATTTTTTTAATATTATCTTATTCTCTTGCCTTTTTCTCCAATTCCAGAAGCCGTTTTATACAGCCTAATGTCGCCCCGTTCGGGTCATGGAACCAAAAATGCTGGCGGTTGCCGTTACGGCAGATATTTGTCAGCTCCCTGCCGCAAATAGATATATCTTTCCCCGGAGCGCAGCCCCAAATATTGCACGGGTAAGTCAAAGCGTAATGCCTCGACTCCTCCGGCGGAAACGATTCCGGCGGTTTCTGCACACAGTAGAAAACATTGTCCAAAAGAAGGCTCTGCAACCCTTCGCTGATGATCGTTTCCTCATACTTTCCGATATTTTCAAGGAATGCGGCTACAACGAACTTCACATCCTTTATGTTTGACGCTCCACCTGAGCCAAGGTGCATATAGCAAATGGTTTTGCCCTTATTGGCGGACTTCCACGCGTTCGCGAACCCCGCCCAGCCGGGCGACATTTTATTCGCCCGCAGCCACGCGGCGAAATCCAGCATATTCTTCCGCATATCGCCGTCAAGGTATTCTGGAATATAGTCTTCGATTCTCCGTCTGCCGTCCTTCTGTTGCTGATAGGATTGCATGATTTTTTCATTTATCGGCATTTTTATTATCCTCAACTTTTTTTAATCGGCACCCAAAACTCATATCTGCTGCCGTCGATTGTATCCGTGTTTTCTTTTTCGATGACAGTTATCGGGCTGCCTACTACGTCATACCTGACATATCCGTCCGGTATCTGTATTGTTTCAATGTATTTCCAGCCCCCGTTTATTTCGTACATCATTTGAAAATCCTGACTGGGTACCCATTCATAGGTTACGACAAGAAAATCGCTCGCCGGGAATTGTGCCAGCGTGTAGCCGTCGGGAATTTTGTCTACGTTATTTATTACCATCAAACCCTGAAAGTAGATTTTTTCCCCTGCGTTGTTTGTGTACCATACGTTTATAGGTTTGGGGTCTGTCGCATACGGATTGATTTTATCATATCCGCCCATTTTGAAAAAGTTGTCCCAGAAATAGCCGAAATCCGATGATTCCGTAACGATATTTTCGATGCCCAGAAAAGAGAACTCGTCCTGGTGTATTTGGTATGTTACGATTGCCGGCGTGCTCATGTTTTTCCCTCCGTTAATATATTTTTTGTATGTTTAATTTAATTTTTGTATGTTTTAATGAATATGATGCTTAAACTGTACATAATATCAATAACCCCAATAAACTAATGTGTCTTTTATTATGGCGATTAAATCTGCATTTCTGTAAGGTGCTTCTGGTGACAGTAGTGATAACGGATTAACTAAATCTCTGAATAAGGATAACTCAATCCAATTATCAGGTAACCTTTTATTCGCGAATGTATTATAGATTCGCTCAAATAAACTAATATGAGTATCATTGAAAAACTTGCGATACCTTAAAAATGTGCCTATATCAGCAATAGAATGCCCCCACCATGCGCCTTCCCAGTCAACAAAAAACACTTGATTATGTTCATCAACAAGCATATTTGCAGGACGAAAATCGTTATGAATAAATGACTTATAGCTATCAATTTCTGATATGAATTTTCGTTTGTCCAAAACCAATCGTTGTATCCTTTCACGCATTTCTTCGCCTATTACCGCTTTTACCGTTGGCTTATCTAAAAAAGATTGATACCACATCTCAAAGGGTGGCACGTCAAATTCTGCAAGTCCTACGGTTTTTTCTTTTGGGGTATTGTGTATGACAGCAGATGTTTTAGCTACTTGCTCCAACAATGAAGTGTCACATTGATTGCTTTCAATAATTACCTTTTGTAAGGAAACTCCGTTAATATATTGGTATATAAAAATATTTGCGTTATGTTTTGTGGTGTGAAATAATAAGTTTGGAATATTTATATTACCTTTCATCAATTCGTAAGCAATAATTTCGTTATTAAGGTCAGCTATGTCAGTTATTCTTAATAAGAATTTGCCTTTGTTTGTACAAACAACAAAGTTGCTATTTTTACATCCAAGCTGAATCGCATTAAAATCTGAAATATTTAATGTTTTGTCGTATCCGGTAAATATGTTTTTCACTTTATCAATCTTTATATCTAAAATCGGCGAACGTTCCCAGTTTAGATCCAACATTCAATTAACTCCAATCTGCCTATAAAATCTTTTTATGATAAAATAATATTGTTGCTTTTAGCTATTCTTGCGCAACGGCAATCTTGTTGCCGTCAGGGTCACGGAACCAAAACGAATACGCTCCCCACGGCTTCCGCTCGGGCGGCGTGATTATCTCTATTTCCGGAATTTCCCGTAACAACCGCTCATATAACGCATAAATATTCACATCAAAGCATTGCAGCCATATATTTTTCTCTTTTGCCACTTTTACGCCGCCCGGATTCCAAATGGCAAGATTACCGAATCCGTAATGACTGCCCTCGATAACCGGCTCCTCTTGCAGGACAATTTTGTAAAACTCCGCGAGACGGGGCGCGTCATCGGTTGTTATACATACTCCGCCAAACTTCATAAATAAACTCCTTTATTTTATATATTTTTGGGGCGAAATTTCAATCTATTTAAACAACGCATAAGACTTTGCCTACCGTCTTGAAAGAACCTAACTCATTTATCTTTATGGTCTTGTACTTCGGATTCAACGATACAAGCCCGTCTTTTTCAAGCCTCTTGATATAACCCTCGCCATTATATATGAATATGCCTATTTCACCTATATCCACGCTCGGCTGCTGGCTCACAAGCACAATATCGCCGTCGTTATATTCGGGCGTCATACTGTCGCCGTTCACTCGGATTGCCATGTCTGCCTCACGGTAGTCCGGCATATTCAGAATGTTCAGCGTTTCAGCGTCCGTATCTTCGAGATATACGCCGACTCCCGCAGACGCAGGCTGGCTGAACAATGGGATTTTGCGCGTCAGCGGAACTGCGGATATAACCGCGTTTATGTTGGGTAATTCATCTTCGCCGTTGACTATAGTTATACTGTCTATCAATATGTTCACAAGTCTGCGTTCCTTATAGGATAATCCGTTATACTTGTACATTAGTGCCTGTGTTTCTGTAACGGGTATTTCCTTTACACTGTGTCCGACGAGATAGTCCACGGTGACATTGTAGAAGTCCGCGAGCATACATAAGTCCGGTATCTGCGGCTTGCTTGCGTTTATCTCCCAGTTGTTGTACGTGGTGTACGGAATTTTCAGCCGTTTGATTAGTTCCGTTTTAGTCAGCTTGTTGTTTTCACGTAACGATTTCAACCTTTCATGTAATTCCATGATAAACTATCCTTTCCACGATTTATTTTTTAGCTGAAAAGAAACTTTAAGCAATTTAGTCAATAATAATTCTTTACTGCAATGCAACAATCGTATTTATTACTTTTTTAACATCGTCGAAATCGGGCGGAATCATCTTGAACTGCACGATAAGCGCGCAGTTTATTTTCTTTTTGCCGTTATATTCGATTATATTATTATTCATGCAGCCCTGACCGTTACTTTTGCCGTTGCACCCTGTGCAGTCTTTCGCCCTCAAAAATATTTCGTCGGCAAAACCGGAGTCGGTTTCTGCCAATTTGTTTAAAATTTTATTATTGAAATCGCCGACATAATTTCCGCGAAGCGACATCGTCCAATGGGTCAATAAATTATGCGAAATTTTTATCTTATATTACTCTAAAAGAGCAAGAATAAAAATAAATATATAAAATGCACAAAAAAAGTAAATAGGGCGTTCGCCAGCGTGTGATATAATGTAAATTCCACGATACAAAAAGCACACAAAGGAGAAGCCTTATGGAAAACATTATAACACCAAAAGAGAAAATAAACAAGTTCCTATACGAAAATGGATTCGATTTTTTGAATAGCGTAGCCCAAAGACGAATAGCAGATATAATAGAAGCGTCTGGGACAAAAGGAAATACAGGAAAGACAAGTGACTACGCCGAATATAGTGAAGTACACCGAACAACAATCGGTCATTTTCTGAAAAACGGCAAATGGAATGAAGCGAAAGTATCAAAAGCTCACCGCCAAAACGTTCTGAAAAGTATGAAAGAAACATCGGAAAAGAGTGGTAGTCCGATATATTTGAAAATTAACGATACAATCAGCGAGAAGAAACAACCGTCATCAAAAGCGCAACGCCCAACAGAGGGTACAGGGTGGCACTACTCACACTTGAGTGGGGGATATGTGTTCGGACATCAAATATTTGCTTCAACAGTTAGTTGCGGCGATTTGTCGCTCTGCTATGAGCTTTCGCGGTATGACAAGGCAAAACGCTCCAAGATAGAGATGACATTAGACCTGATTGTTTCTTTACCTGCCGCTGTTACCGAAACTTACGCATTGTTTGACAGTTGGTATACAAATGCAAAAACAGTCAGCGCGTTCAGAGCCAAAAATTATACTGTAATCGGTACTCTCAAGACCAACAGAATCATCTACCCTGATGAAAAACGTATTCCGATTTCGGAGTTTGCCGCCAATACTTCTATAGATAAATTTCGCCTCGTTAGCGAACAATCAAGAGAAGTATTGGGTGTACCGTTACGTTGGAAATCTCAACAAGATTAATGATGTTGTCGCGCTTATTACCTATCCACAAGATAGTTTCGGAGTCAAAAACGCGCTTCGCGCTTTCATTTGTACCGATACATCGCTGAATGATGAAGATATTTTGAATCATTATGCTCATCGTTGGCAGATTGAGGTCTTTTTCAAACAGATGAAACACTATTTCGGTTTAGACAAATTTATGATTCGTTCCACAAAAGCTATTGACAGATTTCTGATGATTCTTTCGCTTGCACATTTTTTCTACGTTATAGTTATGGCATTTGCTTCGTCTTTTTCTGTGGGTGTGCAGAATCTACGTTCTTATTTTGTGCAGTTTTTCAAATTTGCTCTTTAAGAGTTATATGAAACAACTTTCGATAAAATATATGTAACCTTGCTTTCAGGATAACCGCCTTCAATGATTCTCTTGAATTTTAAATCGCGCAGGAGTTTATCCATTTCATAAATTTTATCTTTTAAATTCTGCGATAAGTCTTTTATGCAATCATCAAGTGTAGGCTTATCCGACGGGGTCAGCGATGGGGCGTAATTCGCGTCTTTTTTCGGCAACATGGGGAAATCCGGCTCGTCATCGTATTCGGTGATTATCAGCGACTTGATGAACACTTCCGTGCGTTTATGACAGGCGAGCTTGAACCCGAACCCGTTTTTGAAATCTGTATCGGTCAGCGGCGACTTCATATATATGTCTTTTTTATTTAAATACCGCTCCTCGCCGTTAATGATAAGCTGCATTGCTTTACGTCCGTATATAACGGAAATGTCGAAATATTCGTTCAGCGGAACCATGTTGTCGAACTTATGTATATTCGGCTTTGTCTCGCCGCCGATGATAGACATCATTCTGCGGTTGTCCATACCGCCAGTATTTAAGTTTATATATCCGCCGCCAATCATCAGTATCAAGGCAGGCGAATCTATTTTCGCGGTCATATCGATTCGGAAAGGCAATTTGAATTTGCCGGGCAATTCTATATACGCGCCGTAATCTATGTTGCCTGTCATGTGCAGTTCGTTATTCCTTGTATTTAAAGTAATTTTCCCATGCGGGACGAAAGATTCAAGACAGACTGTATGAATCATCATAATTCATTCTCCTTTAATTCCAATTCGGTTAATTCGACAATTTTACGGAAATCCGCGGCATCAAGATTAATAAAAGTGAACGCCCCGCCGATACATTTATAGTATGACTGCCCGTCCAGCTTAAATCTTACACCCTTACGGCAGTTTCCGTGGCAGTCTCCGCAATCCCAGCAATTATTCAACAACTGATGCTTTATTGTGTCCGTAAGGGTATAAACTGATAAATACTTATCTATGTTGAACAAGTTTGCCTTGAGTCTGAGTTCTTCGGGAGAAGCGAAAACAGTGAATATTACGCGTTTCGATTTTTTCAGGGTATAAACGCATTTCCACAATTTTTTTGCCGGCGTGTATTTCACATCATTTTTCAAGTCATACTTTTCAGCCAAAGCGATGAACTCTGACGCAACCGTATTATATTTGTCCGATAGAACCTTTTTAATATCTTCCGGAGTATAGATTGATTTATTGAAGCGGTTGGTTGACATGATTTTGACTTTCCACTGGCTTATGAAAAGTTCTTCAGTTTCCGGGTCTAAAACATATTCGGGCTCAACGCCGTTCACGCGGATTTTCTCCGGGTCACTGCACTTTTTCTTCAGCAATGTCCCGTCGCAGCAGGCACGGACTATGAAATGCGATTTTCCTCCTTTTGAAAAATATAAATTATTTTGCCCGAATTTCCGTTTATAGTTATCCCACTTTGTCTTGTCTAATGTTCGGGCAGCCAGTTTCCTTTCGATGTTATTTTGGCGAGAGCCTTGTCCGAGTCGTCAACAGAAAGACATATTTCATATTCGGCGTAATCGCATATGAATTGGTCGTATGAGGGGAAGCCTGAAATATCATGCACAGAAAATTTTTCTTGATATAATTCCGTAGCCCAATTATAGAAATTCGCTTCAGACTCCCGTTTCGTACAGTCAAATGTCGTTTGCATGATATATGTATGAACCGGCTTTTTCCTGTCGATTTCCCATAAACCGATTTCGATTATAGGTTCATAATAAAACGTATAGGATGGATTTTTATTTTTATCAGTATTCGATGAATTGTTAAGCCGTTCCCTGATAGTTTCAAATACTTCTTTATTTAAAAAGTGTACAAGAATTATTTTTGTAACCATTTTTAAATCCTCCGATTAAAATTAATTTTTTGCATTTTCAATAATACCGTACAACGATTTTAGCCCACAGCCGGTAAACAAAATATCATTTTCTATGTTATATATCCGCTCTTTCTGATGTTCGTCTTCGTTTTCAGGGTTGTAAAACCAACTGAACTTGCATATCTGCCGAAATTTCATGAACATCGGTGTTTTCGTAAGCCAAAAATCGCTTAGTTGATTTGATGATAAATACCCTTTCAAAAAGTTTTCGACGATTGCATTCGTGAAATCGTTTCCGGCGTCGTTTTTTCGTCCCCACCACAAACCATGATAGAGCGCGATACCTATGTCAAGGGCAAACCAGCCGTACAGGCTATCGTCAAAGTCAAACACATTGATTTTTTCTCCATCGATATAGAAGTTCCACGGGTGCATATCATTGTGAATCAATCCGTATGAATCACGGTCTTTCGGTAAAGCCATCATTTCGCTGATTAATTCTTCTGTAATTTTATTTACCGAAGGACATAATTTTACACTGTCCATGAGCGAAAATCTGCCATTAAATATGCCCCTCGTATCGTCTTTGTTTGCGGGGATATAATCTTTTGTCAGACGGTGCATATCGCCCATGACCTTTCCCCAGTTGAAAAATATTTTTTCATTCCACCGTTTCGGGTCGTTTTTATCCCAGAACGTGCCGCTCACCATCTCAAAGGACGTGATAACCCAGTTTTCGCCGTTATCCTGCGTTGAAACGGCAAGTTCTCCGTTTTTGGCTTTCAACGGCAGTGATACGTTTATGCCATTTCTCGAGAGATAATACAGCCAGTCCATTTCTGCTCTGATTTGATGTATATGTTCCGCGGGACGCTGTGAAAACCGCAGTATATATCCTTTGTTATCTTTATTAAACATATATATTTGGTTTGTCGATTCACTGATAAAATACAATGTACTCCTGTTGAAATTATAGTTTTTCGACGCAAATCCCAATAAATTATCTGATACCATTTATGCTCTTCCTCCATGTTATTCTAATACGCTCGCCTGATGTTTTAACAGATATTCATGTTCTTCCTTGATGAGCTTCTTGATTTCGCATATATCTTTCGCCGTAATATCGGGTATTTCAAGCGCGACCGCGCCGCAATGCGATTTGATTTCGCCGCTTGGCAGCGTGTATTTATATACGTGCGTATCTGGCTCGCCCGCGCAATAACCGCATTTGCCGCTTAAACAGTTCGCTTCGGAAAAATCGTCTGCGGAAACCGCCATTCTGACAATATCAGCGAATCTTTGCGAATACCCTCTACATGCCGAAAATCTCAAAGCGAAAAACGGCGATTTGTCTTTGTTGATTCTTATTCCCGTTTTCGCCATCTGCTTGTTGTGCAGGTCATGTTTGAATACTATGTATGACCGTTGTTTGTACGGATTATAACCAACCTCTGATAAATACATTATAATTTCTTTATATACCGGTCCGATTTCGTCTCCGAATGGTGATAAAGACGATATAAACGAGTTTATCAATTCTTCTTGCTTTTTTGTTTTCATGTATATTTCCGCCTTTCGGGCAATTTTATATAATCTATTATAATACGTTTAGTATATTTTGTCAACAGCAATTTTCCTGTTTTAAGAAAATTTTTTTAATTTAAGAAAAAACATCTTGACAAATACATATTCCGAATGGTATTATAGTATAGGAAACATAAAAAGACAGGAACGATTTCTCGTCCCTGTTGCGCCAGGTGATATTAATATCA
>WQYZ01000121.1 GCA_009780985.1 Oscillospiraceae bacterium
TGGTAGACGCTTATTTTCCTTTTTTGGCGTAATCCTATTTTCCGGTCACAATTTTTGCCATTTTCGTCACCGCCGTTTTCTATCTTCTATTATATCACTATTAACCCTTTTTGTACTCTACCCACGTCGTCAACGGCAGCGCGGGTATAATCGGCAATAGTCTCAACATGAATCTCGCGCTGACCGACCTCGCCGACCAAATGGCGGCTATGGGTACGGGCGAACTGCTTGGACTGTATATGGAATCTGCCGTACTCAGTCTGGCGATGAAAGCAATATCGCTGTGCATCTTTATCATCATCTACGGGCGAATGATAGAGATATATTTGGTGTGTTCAATCGCGCCGATACCGTTTTCGACGATGGCGAACCGCGACGGTTAATATATAAAGGGGTGCAAACGACCACCCGAAATATATTAACCGCAAACGGCTCATTCGCAACGGTTTGAAACGTAAGAAGCGGTTAGGAAGAAGAAAGGGAGCGATAATTGAATATGGGAAACAGCCGCCACATGGCGGCTATTTTCATACACCGAAGTAATCATTTAGCAATAAAAAGTTCGCGTAAAATCGAGGGTTTCAAGCCTCAAAAGTGAGTAGGTAGGGGTAATATACCTTTTATTCTCGAAAACGCCAATATACGCGATATGGGCGCAAGATTACGCCCATATCAAATAATATAACAATTAATTTTTCAATGTAAAAATGTTTGCGTAGAAAATCCAGATAATCAAGAAAGTATAGTGTTTTTGGCACGATATTATTTAATGCTTATTTTGTGTTTTTATGTTGTACTACCATGTGACAAGTAAGACTTGACAAAACACCCACCGCCTGCGGGCGGCACCCTCTTTACTAAAGAGGGCAAAGAAAAGACGCGAAAGACGCTTTAAACATGAAAGAAAAAACGCACTTAACTCCTGCCCTCTTTAGTAAAGAGGGTGCCGCCCGCAGGCGGTGGGTGTTTTGTCAAGTCTTACTTGTCACATGGTAGTAGTTCGTCGTTAATGATTTTCATAATACTGGCAATGTCGATTTCAGTTATCTTCGGAAATCGAAAATTACAGTCAAGATATTGACATTTCACATATTCATTGCCGCGAAAAGTAAATTGATACTTTTTGCCTTCGCATTTATCGGAACAGTAATGACAATCAATTGCATTTAAGATTTGATTGCGAATGTTTTCAGTAAATTCATCCATCTTGTCAAAAGTATTCCGATTTTCGATGCGTATTTTCATATCTATATTGTCGTTATTACTGTTCTTAGTATTAATGCTAACGGTTTCTTTGCTTTTGTTAATAAAACAAAGTACACGGTAATACGCACACGATTTAGCAGGGATGATATGCTGTATCATGATAGTAAAACCTTCTGTATCGAAGCATTGAATGATTTTTCGAGCAGCGTTCTTTGCCGCTTCTCCCTCTATATCCTTGATGATACTATCCAACAAATCCGGCGAATACGTAAGGACTTGCATTGTTGATGACATATTTTTTTATCTCGCTAATTTTACTTATCCGGGTTTAACTCACATGAAATATAATATTTCATTCTCGAAATGCCATCTTTGTCTGCGTCTGTTTCCGGTATATATACCTCCGCAGCAAAAACCGGCGAAGCAAATACATACTCGCTCTGCGCACATATCGCATCCTGCAATAAACTGTGCTGTGAGAAAACCATGGTCCAAAACTCGCCTTTGAAATGTCCCTCTGCAACATATATTGCCGGAATATCACGGAAATCATAACCGTTTGGAACTGGCGTATCAGGCTTCATGAAAAAACCAATGGTGTACCACATCTTATTTTGAAATTCATCTATCCCTTTATTATCCAATAATGCTATGCTATTCGGTTCTTCTGTTACTTTATATTCTTTCATGTTATTTAACGGTTCGCTGATTTTATTCCAGTCCTTCCACAATGCGCCGAAAACTTCACTTGAGCCTGGTGCGGCGCATACTCCTTTGCCGATAAAACGATACGGACCAAAGGGTTTGAATACCAGCTTTTCTAAAACTGTCGGATTTGCGTTAGACATATCGAATCCTCCTTTTATGTTTACTTGTATGAAAATGGGATGGAAGAACCGCAAGTTCCCAGCATTCTCGCGGGCAGCGGACGGCGGTACGCCGTGAAACCGTTGAAAAGCTTTGGTGAAACTCTCCGGTGTCTCATAACCGTATTTAAGTGCTGCATCTATTACCCGTTCTCCGCTTGAAGCCGTCTCACTGCCAGCCAGCGAGAGCCTTCTGTTTCGGATATACTCGGCGATTGTTACGCCTGCTACAGCACCAAAAATACGCTGAAAATGAAAACTCGAATAATTTATGCGGTATATGCGACAGCTTCTCGCATAGCGTTAATCCAATCCAATGATTTCACCCCTCTCATGACACAATTATAACATAAATTGACGTTTCATGTCCTGTCATTTCTTGCGATATTTTGTTCGATTTCAATTTTGTGTTCAATAACTAATATATCGGAAAATATAAATTCGTTACGTTATTAATACATATATCAAACACAATAAATTAATTTTGGTTTTATTAGCAGATATTATTGAAATATTCATCCTGTTCTTTCATTAGACGAAGTATTTCGGGAACGTCGTCGGAAGTAATTCCCTCAATCAGTAGATTTTCAACACCGCAACGGTTTATTTTTTCGCCTTTCTCATCTGTAAAATGATAATAACGATTCTCGCTTTTACAACATCCGCAACATTTGCTTATATCAAGGCTTCCCAATGCCTGACCGCCCTTAGCCCATGATTTTTTATGTCTTTTCACAGCGTCCTGGAATATCCTTGAATATTCCTTACAGCCACTGAATCTAAGCCAAAACATCAAACGTCCATTATTTATCTCCATTTTTGAGATCGCTTTTCCTTTTTTTGCATATTCAACAACGAAATTACGTTTTTTATTCGTTCTTGGAGTATATCCCAGTTCTGTTAAATAAGCAATGACCGGAGTATAAACTAATTTTTCGTCGTCGTTAAGTTTTGACATTAAAGTATCTATTAATCCTGTTTTATCTTCCGCAATTAACCTCCATATAATTTCGCGTTATCATGCTTTTTGAACAGGCACATACAAATAACAGAACTCGTGCGAATATTTTGCCGGGTCATAATAACCGTAATACTCAAATATCGGGAGTGTATCATTTCCATACTTATATCCAATTTGGGGAGCGATTTGTTCACCAATCCATTCATACGGTGGAATACCGCCTCTCCACGGCTCGCAGTCAAGCGCTTTTGCGGTTTCATCGCACATATGTATGCGCGCATATTGCGCAGCGGGTACTTTGTAAATGTCGTACTCGTCTGACTGCTGTCCTGTGCCGACAAGAAAGCCGAACATTACGCCGTTTGGGTGTTCTGCCGATAGATAATTTACACTCATGCAAACATCCCAGTTATCTTCAATCCTGCCGTTTGCGATTGTTCTGTTTTGCGAATTTTGCGGGAGAGCTTGAAAATCACTCATGATTTTATCGACATCGGGCTCGCCGGTATTATTAGTCGCATAACCGATTTTGCCGCACCATATCGTGGCTGCCCACTCGACTATATCTACTTTTACACTGTGATAGTCAAACGTTTCAACGATTTTTTCCTGCGGGTGTTTTACTCTGTCATCTTCTTTTTTGTCTGTCAGTTTGTTAAGTGTTTCATTTGCTTTGTTCAGTTCTTCCATTGATAAATTCTCCTTTATTATATATTTGTTAAAAGAAAGGGATTCAACTAACGGAAGTATGGAAGTATCGGCTATTAAATCGACTTGAGGGGTAATTCCGATTTTATCCTGTATTATGTCAACCAAAACGTTCAGTATCGACTTAATTGTGGATAACGCTGTTATTTCCTCGTTAAGTTCGTTGATGCTCTGCCTGAAAATGTCAATGGTTGACGAAATGTCCGGATTATTCAAAATGTTTTTTATCTGTTTGACTGGTATTTGCAATTTGCGTAAGATTATGATTTGCTGAAGCCGTTTGATTGCTGTTTCGTCGTAAACCCTGTATGCGTAATCAGCTTTTCGCTTACTCTCAATCAACTTTTCTTCCTCATAATAACGCAGCATTCTTACCGAAACTCCGTACTCTTTCGATACTTGACTTATCGTCTGTAATTCCATACATACCGCACTCCTTTCTTTTACCTGAATATATTATAAAGCACGACACGATGGTAGAGTCAAGGGGTCTTCAAAAATATTTTTAATTTTTTCCGCATATCTACGCAAATATTAACAAATAGCACAAATAATAAATTTTATCGACATCATTTTTAACATTATACAACAAAAAATAGAAAAAAGCAATCAACAAAAATATAATTTTGTAAAACCGTATCAGTTGCCCATCAACTTATCAACCTCATTTTGCTGTCTGAAAAGCCAATCGGAAAAATCGGTTATTTTCATTTGTTTTTGAAAAATAATCATATAAACGATATGCTTGATTTACGGAACAAAGTCGGAGAAATGTATGAACGGCAGAATGGTTTGAGAGAAAATCTGAAACCCATTGAGCGTCGGTTGAAAGCATTACAGGAGCATATCAGGCAGGCTGAATATTATACTCAATTCAAAGATATTTATAAAAAGTACAAACAGCAGAATCCGAAAAATCAAGAAGATTTCATAGAGAATAATCGCGCGGAAATAACATTGTACGAAGCGTCGAAAAAATATCTTGACGCGCATTTTAACGGTCACAGTTTGCCGTTGAAAGATTGGAAATCTGAGCTTGCGAAACTGACCGCCGAACAAAATGTATTATATCGTGAATATACCTTACTCAGATATGAAACCCGTGAGGTCGAACTTATAAAAAGGAATGTCGAAAATATCCTGCACGAGAACCGGAGTGCATCAATTTCCACACAGAAGCGAGGAATGGAATTATGACAGATAACCTTTTTCATATGGTATATTATATAAAATAAAAAACTAATTACGAATTTTCACAGTTTGAATTTTAAGGGTTCAAGAAAGAGACGAAAATTACAGTATAGAATTAATATACAGCTGTATCATAAGGGCTGGTCAATGGCGGGAATGGACGTTTATGTTTGAGGCAAATTTAGACGCGCTTTTAGCTTATGCCAATTACAACACAATTTTTTCAAGCGAAGTATAATATATACAATGATGCAGATTGATTTAATTCGGGTTATATGCCATATATAAACCATTCCTCCGACTTTATGACCCCTGTCTATTTTGAAAATCAATTTTTAACTTTTTAAATACCTCTCCATTTTTTCGTGTCTATTCTAAAGCCGCACAGAGACTGCACAATACGGCGTATAATAGGTTTATATAATTTTCCGGTTCACCGCGATACGAATGGCATCGGCCATACTGTTTGCATGCAGTTTATCATAAATAATATTAATCATCATTTTGACCGTATTGGGTGAAATGTTTTGACTTACTGCTATTTCGACACGTGAAAGTCCTTGGGAAAGGTCTCTTAATATTTCCGTCTCACGGTTTGTCAAATTGATTTCTTTGTCGATATTATTAGCATTCATATATTCTGATATTATATGCGACCAACGTTTCGCAAACGCCGATGCTTTGCGGTTTATATCTTCCAGCCATATCTTTGGAATCGTACATGAGCTGTCTTTAAGGGTAGCGGCGGTGAGCGTACGCATGTCTTTGCCGAATTGAATGAAAGGAATGATAATAGTGTTTGGCTCGGCAAGTTTATAGGCTTCTATAAGCGTGGCGATTGCTTCATCTCGCCGCTTAAGGCGGTAAAGCGAAAGCGCTTTAAACACGTTTAGTTCTATTTCACCAAACAAAATCGTTTGTTGTTCCAGTGCATTTTCAATGAACGCCAACAACGCGCTATACTGATGCGTTTCGTAATGATATAACATTTTCACGCGGTTTCCGTAATTTTCCAAAAATGATGGATGTGCAAAAGTTGAAAAATTACCTTTCAGCCATTCCGGCACCTGATCTGGCTGTTTCAGCAACAGGTGATAGAAGCCGTATGCGATATCGTATGTTTCAAAACGGATATCATAATCTTTTATGTCATTCAGCGTTTCAATTTCATGCAGCTTTGTAGTTGCGGACGCCAAATCTCCACGCAAAAAAGCTATTTCCATTAGGTAAGCCAACGCCTTGCTTTGAGTTAAATATTGATTGAATGTAATTGCCTTGTCGATTGACTGCCTCAAATGTTGTTCGGCATCGTTAAATTCCCCGCGATAAAAATACAACTCTCCCCACAAAAGATTGTCATAACCGGTCAGCAGCCCATCCATCACGCGCGGTACATCCGGGATGCAGCGTGATATCGCACCGATATAATCCTCCAAAGCGCCGGAGCGGCTCACCCCGACAAGCGATGCCCATGCTATCGGCAACATCGACGGATATTTGCCAAATGCTTCGAATGGCGTCCTGTCGTAATATTCGCCCATTTTCCGAAAGCAGAAATCAAAATCATAAACGTCGGTATATGTACAATTGTTCCTTAGAGCGAGCCCCCAGTGACCGTAAAAACTGGCCATGCCGCGGTTACGCTCAACGGATTCGGGCTGCGCCTCGAATTGCTCTATACACTTGCGCGCAAAAACCGCCGCTTCATCAAGCTGCCCTAAGCTTATTTGCAGTTTCAAATACATTGACGGCAATATAATATTAGAAAACATCTCGGTTTTCGGCACGTTGTCGAATATTTTCAGTGCGTACAGCGCCATGTCCTTCGGTATCTGAAGGCTGTCCGGAAGAAGTTTCAGCGCAACTTTCATGTAATCCCCGGATTTTTCATAATAAGAAAACGCATCCATGAGGTATCCGTTCGCATTGCACCAATCTCCGGCTTTTTGATAAGTATCGCGTTTTTCCTCAGTCGTTAAGATGTGTTGATTTTGCCGCAGATAGTCCAAAAACAAAGGGTGAATTAGGTATGTGTCCAAATTAAAATCATACCTGATATAAGCGTTCATCTGTTCCATTTCCTTGACAAGCATATTGTCATTTTCTAATTCCGCTATCGTTTCGAGGAGACTGGCGGCAAGATGGTCTATCAGCGAAATACGCAACAGGAAACGCCATAATGATCCGCCGGCGATTATATTGGAAATTTCAGTTTCAATGAGCTTAAAGATATTCTTTTTCATTGCTTCAAGCGCGTATCGTTCATATTTGCCCTCTTTCATCAATGAACGACCTATCATACTGACGGCGAATGCCCAGCCCCGCGTGTCCTCGTAAATATTCCGTGTATCCTGCCTTGTGACAGAGAGTCCGAGCTGACTGAAATATTCGGCGATTTCATCTTCTGTGAAACATAGGGTGTCTTCACGGATAGTAAATACCCGATCGATCATCATCATGCCGATTAAGTTGACGTCCGGCTCAGTGCGCGAAATTAATATCACCGTCATGTTTGAGGCTAATTTGCTAATCGCCCGTTCAGCGAAGCGCCGCACGACAGGATTGTGAAGGAGATGGAAATCGTCGAATACCCTGATGTGATTTCCCGGCAGCGCGCCCACTTCGCGTATTATCGCACCGTACTTCGCGAAAGCTTCGTCTGTTTCCGGAAATCCTATTTCTAAAAGACGCTTGCTTATCTCTGGAGTTGATAACGAAATCATGTGTGTATAGTTCTCCCAAAACCGTGTGGGATTATTATCCCGCTCTGAAACTTGCATCCAAGCTATACTTGCACTGTATCCCTGCAAAAATGAATACACCGTGAGCGTCTTGCCGTAGCCAGCTCCCGCATATACGGCTATTAACGGATAATCCATGGCGTTTGTCAATAATTTTTGAAGACGCGAACGCTTCAAAAAATCGCCGCTCTGGCGAAAACTGATTGAATCGCCGTTAAATGACTGATTCATGCACTATACCTCCATAAAAACTACTAAAACAAAAAATTATGAACTCAGATTTAGTTATCTGTGGGCGTAATAATGGAAAAAAGAAGTGCCATGCCTGCCTGATACTCGGGGATATCCTGTTTGAAGTCGGAATTATTGAGGGCGGCGGCACTGTAACAATAATAGGACATTACTTTGATAAAAGAGTCCACATCAAAAGATTTGATTTTTTTCAACTCTATTAAACGTAGCAGAAGGGGTCTCAATATATTTGCTATATTGTCAAAAATATTTTCTCTCAGAAACCGTTCGCTTTCGGGATCTCCGCAAAATCTTAGTGCGGCGGTAACGAGGATTTGGTCAAGCATTTCCCTCATATCTTTATCATTGTAATGAAATTCAGATTTCATAAGCACCTCATAGGGCAGATCGGTTTCTGCCAGTCTTAGCAGTTCATTCAAATCAGGGCATACTTTGCGGAGTTCTTCGTTATAAAATCTGTACAGACTTTTCAGAATATCTTCTTTTGAGGGGAAATAATAATAAATCGATGCCGAGTTTATGCCTACAACTTTCGCTATTTCTCTTGTGGTAACTTTGTCGTATCCTCTTTCCGAGAACATTTTTGCCGCGACCCTCATGATTTTTTCTTTTGTGGGGAATTTACCTTTTTGTTTAGCCATTCACTGCTACCTTCTTATAAATTAAATATAACTAATCAATCAATTGATTAGTTATATTATACCAACCAATTGATTGATTGTCAATAACCAGCCAGTATTTTAAGCAGTATTTTGTAAAAACGTAAAAACAGGGTGTATTTTGCGATTTTGTAAACAGTAAATTGGGAATAGACATAGGGATTCAATTATTATATACTATAAATAGTAAATTAATTTATCTTTTGGTAGGAGGAGTGTAAGTTTTGAAAGTAGCAGTAATTGGGTCAACAGGCATGTCGACGCAGGATTTGGAAAACTATTTGCCACCGCAAACAAATGAAATTGTGTTTGACGGAGTAAACGGCGTGGATATATCGGCGAAGGAGTATGCGGCGGCGCATGGGATAAATCTGACCGAATTCCTGCCGGAGCGCGAAATATATGGCAGCGACGCGGAGTCAAGGCGAGATAAGGCGATTATAGAATACTCGGACATAGTAATCGTTTTTTGGGACGGAAAAGACCAATGCACAAAATTATTGATTGATGAATGCAATAAAATGGGCGTCCCCATACGAGTGTTCGTTTAGTGTAAGCTATCGTCCCGCTTGAGAACTAAAAAGGATTAGCGAATAGTTAAAATAATTTAATTGAGAAAGGAGCGCAATTTTGATGAGAAAAAAAGCCGCGTTGATTATCCTCGCCATAGCATTTGCCATTACGGCTGTTAATCTTGGCTCAAACCTGTTTTTAATCCGCCGGAGTCTGACGGAAACGATGGGCAGAGAAATTTCTCTTGCGTTGGCGGGCGTATTCATAGCCGCCAGCATCATAGCCGCAGTTTTGATGTCCGGATACATAGCGAAACCGTATAACAAAATTGCAGAACAAAACAGCCGTTTGGAAGAACTTAACCAAACAGCCAAGATACAGGCGGATAAACTCCGTGAAATGATGGAAGATATCCGCGCCGCTTCATCCAAACTGGCAGTTGAAAGCTCCACCCTCAAAACGATGTTCGATCTGGTTCCCGACCTTATGTTCTGCAAGGATTTGGATTTAAATTATACGCGGTGCAACGAGAGCCTTCTCGGATTTTTTAATCTTACAAATGAAAATATCATTGGCAAAGGCGATGTGGAAGGACTCAGAATACCCGAAAAAATAGCTGAAGAATACAGAACCATGGACCGTATGATTATAAACGAGCGCAAATCTTTTACGTATGAAGAACATGTGCCTTCCCCCGACGGAAGTATGCGGCTTGTTGAAACCACCAAAGTCCCTCTGTTGCAGGACGGCGAAGTTACGGGAATTATGGGGATAGCCCATGATATAACAGAGCGTAAAGCAATAGAAGAAGCCGCTAAAAACGCAAACCAAGTTAAAAGTGATTTTTTAGCCAAAATGAGCCACGAAATGCGGACGCCACTCAACGCTGTTGTAGGGTTGTCGGAACTTATCCTGAACGCCGGGGATGCTCACGGCGAAGTCGAAGACAAACTCAATAAGATATACGCCTCCGGTATGACTATTCTTGGCATTGTGAACGATATTCTTGACATATCCAAAATCGAATCCGGCAAATTTGAACTGCAGCCTGTCGAATATGATACCCCAAGTCTGATAAACGATATCGTGAGTTTGAATATTATACGCATAAGCGAAAAGCCTATATCATTTAAGCTTACAGTTGATGAAAATCTGCCGGCTCTGCTTTTTGGCGATGATTTGCGCATCAAACAAATTTTTAACAACCTGCTATCAAATGCGTTCAAGTATACAGACTCAGGCGTCGTGGAATGGTATATATCGTTTGAGAAAGACGGCGAAAGTGTGTGGATTGGTTCTACTGTGAAAGACACTGGCATAGGCATCAAATCCGAGTATATGGAAAAACTGTTTGCGGCTTACAACCAAGCGGATCCGCAGGTAAACCGTAAAACCGAGGGCACCGGATTAGGCTTGACAATAACAAAGCGGCTTCTCGACATAATGGACGGAACCGTCACTGTCGAGAGCGAATACGGCAAAGGCTCGGAATTTATTGTCCGTTTCCGTCAGAAATTCGTATCGGATGAACCGATCGGCAGAGAAGTGGCTGAAAACCTCATGGAAAGCCGCTTCATTGCTTCCAAGCGAGCTAAAAGCGCAAAGCTTGTTCGTATAGATATGTCTTATGCTCATGTACTTATAGTGGACGATGTGCAGACAAATTTGGATATTGCAAAAGGCATGCTGAAACCTTACGGTATGAAAGTGGACTGTGCTACGGGCGGCAGACAAGCGACAGATATGATACGCGCCGAGAACCCTCGTTACAATGCCGTGTTTATGGATCATATGATGCCGGGTATGGACGGAATCGAAGCGGTGCGGATTATCCGCGAGGAGATAGGCACGGATTACACGAAAAATATACCGATTATCGCTCTGACAGCAAACGCTATTGTCGGAAACGAAAAAATGTTTTTAGAAAAAGGTTTTCAAGCGTTTATTTCAAAACCGATCGATATGATGCTGTTAGATTCGGTTCTGCGTCAGTGGGTCAGGGATAAAAGCCGCGAAAAAGATTTTTCCGCGGCGATAGCAACGGTATCTGAAACAGCAGAGCCAAAGCATACCCTGTTAGGCGGTATGATTATTGAGGGAGTAGATATGAACAGGGGAATGAGACGATTCGGTAACAGCGAAGCGGCATATATAGAAGTCCTTAAATCGTATGCGAGGAACACGCGTCCGATTGTCGGCAGAATGAGAGAATACTTAGCGGCAGAAAATATAAACTCTTCGATTTTGCATGATTACGCCGTCGCCGTCCATGGAATAAAAGGTGCGAGTTTTGGGATTTGCGCCGCGCAGGCAGGCGAGTACGCCAAGCGGTTGGAGCAATGGGCAAAATCTGGAGAAAAAGAAAAAGTGCTGGCTGAAAACGGCACGTTTACGGAATATATGGAAAATCTTCTTGATTCTATCAACGTCGCGCTCGCCAAGTATGTCTCAGAAAACGCAAAACCTGTGAAAGCGGAACCGGATCCAATTCTTTTAAAAGAATTGCGTAAAGCCTGCGGGGATTATGATATGGACAATGTTGATAAAACGATGTCGCAGATAGAATCTTTTATATATGAGCGAGGTTCGGAATTAGTGATTTGGCTGCGCGAACAGGTAGACAATATGCACTTTGAAGAGCTTTCCAGAGGCGATTGGATTTTTAAAACGCCTCATGACTGTGTAAAATAATGTAATAATACAAAAAAGGAGGATTATTATGCAGGATAATAAACGTCAAAAAATTATGTTGGTCGACGACAATATGACAAGTTTGACGATGGGTAAGAACATACTAAAAGAACATTATGAGGTGTATGCGCTTCCATCGACAGCTAAACTCTTTGATTTTCTAAAACGTGTGAAGCCAGATTTAATTCTTATGGATATCGAAATGCCCGGCATGAACGGTTATGAAGCGGTGACAATACTTAAAAGTGACAGCCAGCACGCGGATATTCCCGTCATCTTCGTGACAGCCAAAAATTCGGAATCGGACGAGTTTGACGGATTGGCTCTCGGCGCGATCGACTATGTGACGAAACCGTTTTCATCCGCACTATTATTGAAACGCATAGAAAATCAGTTGTTGATTCAGAAACAGAAAGCAAGGCTTCAGGATTTTAATGATAATCTTTTGAAGATAGTGGAAGAAAAGACAAAACAGATCTTCGGTTTTCAGAATTCAATTATCAATACAGTGGCGGACCTTGTTGAATTCCGTGACAACTCCACAGGCTGGCATATCACCCGTACGCAGAAATACTTTCAGGCGATGGCGGAACAACTAATCAAAGATGATATTTATACCGACGAACTGCTTTCATGGGATATAGATGTTGCATCCCATTCAGCTCAGCTTCACGATGTGGGTAAAATTTCAATCAGCGATATGATACTTCACAAGCCCGGAAAACTTACCCCGGAGGAGTTTGAAATTATGAAGACTCACGTCGATAAAGGCGTGGAAGCGATTGAGAGGATGGAAATAGCAGGCCATTTTGCCGATTTTCTAAATCATGCTAAAATAATCGCCGGAACGCATCACGAAAAATGGAACGGCAGCGGCTACCCGCAGGGGCTTAGCGGTGAGTCTATACCATTGGAGGGACGTATTATGGCGGTTGCCGATGTGTATGATGCACTTATCTCTGTCAGACCCTATAAAAAAGCGTTTCCCGCCGAGGAAGCGATTCGGATTATTGTTGAAGATTCCGGCGTTCATTTTGATCCTTTGCTGATTGATACCTTTAAAAAACTCACTGACGAATTTGCCAGAATAGCCAAAGAGTACGGCAACTTCGCCTGAAAACCAATAAAATATATGGATGGTGGGATAAACATGACAAGGTTAAGGGAAACAAAAGAGGGGTAAAAATAATGAGAAAACTGTCGTCAGGTGATTTATCAATATTTTGTCTTCAGTTGTCGCTTATATTAAAGGCAGGAATACAACTGCACGAAGGCTTAATGAATCTGGGGGACAAAACCAACAAACTGGTAGAATCAAAGCAGAAAATAAGGGGAATGTTAGGACGAATTATCGACAATATGGCAGATATGGTGGAACTCGACGAGACCCTGTCGTCGGCGATGAAAAAATCCGGAGGATTCCCCGGCTATGTGGTGAACATGGCGGAAATAGGGGAACAGACCGGCAAATTAGACAACGTTCTGGAATCGTTGGGGGATTACTACGAAAGAGACCAGTATATGAAAGCGAAAATCAGAAATTCGCTTATGTATCCGGTATTTTTGTTTATCGTCATGTCCGTAGTGATAGCGCTGCTGGTGGGCAAGGTTTTCCCGATATTCAGGAACATGCTTGAGAGTATGGGCGGCTCGCTGTCTGCGGGGGAAGAAGCGGCCGCGGCGTTTACCGGCAGCCTGATGGCTGGGAAATTGTGACCGGAAAATAGGATTACGCCAAAAAAGGAAAATAAGCGTCTACCACCAATAAACTATATATAGCAATCGCGCCGCCGTCGTTTCCTGTGAGATTTCGCTATTGAATTTCGTAAAACACATAACTGTGGGCGTGTCAAGGGCGCGAAGCGTGTATTTTACCCTTGATACGGTCGCTGTTATGTGTTACGCTACTGAAGCGAAATCACAAGATATGGTTTCAATACAGGGGGAATGGTGTTTGCTCAAATTGGTCCTTTTTGCTTTGCCGGTAACA
>WQYZ01000122.1 GCA_009780985.1 Oscillospiraceae bacterium
AGCGCCTTCCGCCGTTGAAAAATCGAAAAAGGCGCTCGAACGCTATCCGAATGCCTCTGTATCTGTGCTTGACATGGTAAATGAACAGGTTAGTGACATATATGACGCCGCCGTTGATATAATGGGATTTCATATGCTCGTGCTTGACAGCGACAGAACTAAATATCTGAAAAATGCTTTTAACTGTTTAAAAAATGGTGCGCCTATGTTGTTTCTGAAACAGAGTTATAGGAGAAATGCGCCCGCGTCGAGCGAAAAAATCGAAACGATAGAACAATGGATGGCAATCACGGGTGAAGATTATAATACGCCGCAGATAAGAACGGCATCACAGAATGGTATGAATATTGAAGTAAATATTCCGCTCGTTCCAACACGCGGAAAAAATAAAGACGGATATATAAAAGAATTTATTAACGCAGGATTTATAGTTGATGATTTTATGGAAATGGAAACAGACGAAGCGATTTTGTATTCAGCTTCGATTTATGTTCACAAACCTTAACCCCCACAGTATAAGCATACTATTCGTAAAAAATATTTTATCTATTTCTATTAAATGTAAATAAGAGGTTCAAATAACAATATGCTAACAAAAAGGCTTATCGCCTGTTTTGATATAAAAAACGGCATGGTTACAAAAGCGCAAAACTTTCAGGATAATATAGACGTCGCGCCCGCCGAAATTTTGGCGCAGACGGTCTATGAAAAACAAATAGACGAGCTTATCTTCTACGATATACTTGCGAGCGCGGAGAAACGCAAAACCGATATAGAAACCGTCAAAAAAGTCGCGGAGCGCGTATTTATTCCGTTTACTGTCGGCGGCGGCATAAAAAATCTCGGCGATATGTATGAGGTCTTGAAATCCGGCGCGGAAAAAATCAGCATAGATTCTATGGCGGTCAGAAATCCGCAGATAATAAACGACGGCGCAAAAGCGTTCGGTTCGCAGTGTATCGTTTTATCGACGCAGGTCAAATATGTCGGAGTGAGCGAAAAAATCCCAAGCGGCTACGAAGTCGCGATAGACGGCGCGAGAGTGTTCACAGGCATGGACGCGCTGGAGTGGGTCAAACGCGGCGAGGATTTGGGCGCAGGCGAGATTTGCGTGAACAGTATAGACAGAGACGGCACATGTGCCGGCTATGATTTGGATATAACGGGCAGAGTTGCGGAGCTTGTTTCGGTTCCCGTTATAGCGTCGGGAGGCGCGGGACTGCCGGAGCATCTGACGGACATTTTCACCAAGACGAAAGCGCAGGCGGCAATAATCAGCAGTATGCTGTATTCTCCGAGACTTGCGAGAAATTATGAAGTCCGCGAGTTGAAGGAGTATTTGTCGGAGCACGGCGTGAATGTCAGACCTGCGAAATAAATATTTTAAAAGGAAATATTATGGATATACTAAGAAGCGTTCTGGACGAAAAAGTTATAATGGAATTATCAAGATATTATTCAAATACATATATCGAAAATACAAATCTACACGGCGGCCATAATTTTATCTATTTAATAAAAGGCGATTATGAATTTGTTTTGCGTGCTACGCCAAAAAGCCGAAGAAGTTCAGAAGATATCGAAAGTGAATTGGATTTCATGACTTATCTAAAATCCAATGATGTGTCTTTACCTGCGCCGTTAAAAGGATTCGATAATAAATTTATATATGAAACAGAAATAGACGGTGAAGTGTTTATTATATCAGCATTTGAAAAAGCAAACGGATTAAATGCTTGGGAAAGAGGATTAGACGGTCGCGAAATATTTGTCGCGGCAGGACAAATGCTCGGAAAAATGCACGCGGCATCGAAAAAATATATCCCGCAAAAAGTAAAACCGCGCAAACAATGGCACGAAAATTATCACTTTATTAAAGCAGGCGAAGTATTTGATAAACACAGAAAAGATATAAAAGAAGCGTTTGAAAACTATATGGTAAAAATAAAAAAACTTTCTTGTGATAAAAAAACTTTTGGATTGATACATGGCGATTATTTCTTTTCTAATTATTTTTTTAACAGCGATAAAAAAATTACAATACTTGATTTCGACGAATGTGAATACTCGTGGTTTATAAGTGATATTGCACTTTGCATGTATTATTTTTTACTTGGACCTGAACCGTTAGAATTATCTAAAAAAAGTAATGAAGCGATAAATATATTTTTATGGATAATAGAAGGATATAATAAAGAAAATAAACTTAGTGCGGAACAATTTGAACAAATTGATTGTTTTTTTCAAATGAGAGATTACATATTGCTTTCGGTTATATATGAAAATGAAAGATTTATGGAATGGGAAAATAAATTTATTGAGGGCGCGGCGGAAAGAGTAATAAAAAACAAAAAATTTGTTGACGTGGATTTTAAAGATTTATATTTGAATAACGGAGGGACGCGCCATGTATCGTATCGGCTTTGACAACGAAAAATATCTGAAAATGCAGTCGGAGCGCATAAACGAGCGAATCAATCAGTTTGGCAATAAGCTCTATCTGGAATTCGGCGGCAAACTTTTTGACGATTTTCACGCTTCGCGCGTGTTACCGGGTTTTGCGCCGGACAGTAAAATACTAATGCTGAAACAATTAGCCGACAAGGCGGAAATAGTATTGGTGATTAACGCGACTGATATTGAAAAAAATAGAATCCGCGGGGATAACGGTATTACTTACGACGAGGATATCCTGCGTTTAATCGACGAATTCAGAAACGAGGGACTATATGTTGGAAGCGTGGTTATCACGCAGTTTTCCGGGCAGGAAGCTGCGAGCCGTTTCAAAAGACGTTTGGAGCAGCTTGAAATGACTGTCTACTTGCATTATCCCATCGCGGACTACCCAACCAATATCCCGTTGATTGTCAGCGACGATGGCTTCGGCAAAAACGATTATATACATACCACAAGACCGCTTGTCGTTGTAAACGCGCCAGGCGCCGGAAGCGGCAAAATGGCGACATGCCTGTCCCAGCTTTATCACGAATTTAAGCGCGGCGTTAAAGCCGGATACGCGAAGTTTGAGACGTTTCCCGTGTGGAACCTGCCGTTAAGACATCCGGTTAATCTGGCTTACGAGGCTGCGACTACAGACCTGAACGACATAAACCTCATAGATCCGTTTCACATGGAAGCGTATAATTCGACCGCTATAAATTATAACCGCGACGTGGAGGGCTTCCCGATATTGAACGCTATTTTCAAAGAAATATGGGGCGACTCTCCGTATAAATCTCCTACGGATATGGGCGTCAATATAGTCGGATACTGTATCAGCAACGACGAAGTATGCCAGTATGCGGCAAATCAGGAAATTATCCGGCGTTACTACAGAGTGCTCTGCGAGGACAGAACGTACGGCGGCGCAAGATTTGATATCCAAAAATTGGAGCTGTTGATGAACACTGCCGGAATATCCAAGCAAAACCGTTCTGTGGTTTCGCACGCGCTTGCAAAATCCGAAATCAGCGGATCTCCCAGCGTGGCGATAGAACTGACGGACGGCACAATCATAACAGGCAAAACAACTCCTTTATTGGGAGCGGCGGCGGCGGCGTTGTTAAACGTCCTGAAATACCTCGCCGGTATTCACCATGACGTCAAGCTGATTTCCCCGATTATGATAGAGCCTATACAAAAACTCAAAATCGGTTTTCTGGGGAACAATAATCCGCGCTTGCATACCGATGAGGTTCTGATTGCCCTGTCAATATGCACGGCTACAAATCCGATAGCCGAGTTGGTGTTGGAGCAGCTGCCGAAACTCAAAAACAGCGAAGCGCACTCAACCGTCATACTTTCACAGGTGGATATAAATATACTGAAAAAACTCGGAATTAATATAACATGCGAGCCTACGTATAATAATAAAAATCTGTATCATAAAAATTAAATAAATGGGAGGTTTTGTTTATGAAAAAAATATACATACATACCGATTTGGAAGGCATAAGCGGGATTGACAAAGGCGAAATGATTAAACCGGACAGCCCCGAACACCGTTATTGCATAGAGCGGCTGATGACAGACGTAAACGCCGCCGTAGACGGCGCATTTCTGGGCGGAGCGGATCATGTCACAGTACTCGACAGTCACGGCGGAGGCGGCAATTTTGATTTGAGTTTACTCGATAAACGCGCAGAGATTGACACCAAACCCAATAAAAAATGGTGGGGAATATTGGACGGCAGCTATTCCGGTTCGTTTTTTATCGGCGCGCACGGAATGGCGGGCACTCTCCACGGATTTTTAGACCATACTCAGGACAGTACGAGAATATATAATTATTATGTCAACGGGCGTAAAATGGGCGAACTCGCCCAATGGGCAATGGTTTGCGGTCATTACGATGTCCCGCTTATTATGATGAGCGGCGATACGGCGGCAGTAAGCGAAGCGGCGCAGTTTTTCGCCGGTATCGAAACTGCGGCGGTAAAAACGGGAATATCCAGAACCCGCGCGAAATTGGTTTCAAACGATGAAGCTGTTGAAAAAATACGGAGTGCGGCAAAAATTGCGGTTGAAAAAACTGAAAAAATTAATCCGTTCAAGCCGCTGCTTCCCATGGAAGTGAAAATAGAATTCACCCGCGCCGATTACTGCGATTATATTGAGAATATGCCGGATGTTGAACGTCTTGACGCGCGCGCTGCGCGTATGATTTCGCAAAGTTATCAGAATTTTTGGTTTTAATATTATAAAAATTAAAAAATAATATGAAGATAAAAACGAGTAAAACAGTTATTATATTTTTAATATCGGAATTTGCAGTTTTAATTGCTCTTATACTGTTGATATTGAATGCGGATAAGTCAAGCATAAAAGTAAAAGTTCTCGTTAAGCCGGAACTGGAATTTGGCGATGTTTGTTTTTCGTTTAATGAAGGATTGGCGGTTGTAACAGATAAAGAAGGTAAATTTGGATATGTTGATAAATACGGCAAGTTTGCGGTGCCGTGTGTTTATTGCAGCGCAAGAAATTTCAGCGAAGGATTGGCGGCGGTCGCGAAAGATAACGGCAGTCTCGGCGAGTGGGGGTTTATAGATACATCCGGCAATACCATCATCGATTTTATTTATGATTACGCTTACAATTTCAGCGAGGGTTTAGCTATGGTGGAAAAAAACGGCAAGTGGGGATTTATAGATACATCCGGACAAATTGTCACCCCATGCATTTATGCCGCACTTTCCGATTTCAACGAGGGTTTGGCGTGCGCCCGCCGAATTGGGGACGACATGTGCGGATATATAGATAAAACCGGAAAAGTCGTTATAGATTTTATTTATTATTACAGAACCGACGGAAATTATTTCAGCGACGGATTGGCGGCAGTTATGAAAGACAATAAATGGGGATTTATAGATAAGACAGGTAATGTCGCTGTGCCGTGCATTTACGAATACGCTGTTGGTTTTTATAACGGATTAGCAGCCGTTCAAAATGAAGATTATAAATGGGGACTTATAGACAAGACCGGAAACGTAGTTGAGCCGTTTATTCATGACGCATGCGAATTCGGCGATATGTGGTCGCCGTATGCGTATGCGCCAAGGGAACTAACGGCTGAACAAAGAAATGGCAAATGGGGATTCGCAGACAAATACGGCAAAACCGCCGTACCGTTTATTTATGACAACGCCGAAGATTTCAGCGAGGGTTTGGCGTGGGTTCAAAAAGACGGCAAATGGGGAATATTGGAAGCAGAAAACGGAATTTAATGTGAAAATTTTTATACGAGGAGATATTAAATGGAAAAGCTTGAAGATTACAAAAATGATGTATTTGACGTTATTATACAGGGCGGACAGTCAAACGCGGAAGGCTGCGGCTCAGGTCCGACAAAAGACGAGTATATACCGGACGAAAATATTTTATATATGAACAACGATTTGACTATATCCATAGCTGAAGAAAGAATATGGGACAATAATAAAATAAACGATTTTTCGCTGAGTTTTGCAAAGGAGTACATAAGAAAAAGCGAGCTTAAAGACAGGCGAAAAATTATGATTCTGAGATCCGCCGTAGGGGGAACCGGCTGGGCTGATCACCGCTGGGGAATGACTGAGGATTTATATCTGAAAATGATGGAGATGATAAAAGCCTCCGTTAAATTAAATCCCGAAAACAAACTTGTCGCATTTTTATGGCATCAGGGCGAGACGGACACAGGCGCGGGATATGATGTTCATTACGCTCATTTAAAAGAACTTGTCGAATCCGTCAGAAACACATACGGCTGTCTTAAACTGCCGTTTATCGCCGGAGACTGCGTAAACGACCAATGGAAAAGAGATAATCTCAAATACTGCGTCCCAATATTTTCTGCCGTAAAAGACGTATGCAAAGATATCGGATATGCAGGTTTCGCCGAGACTCTGGACTTACATTCCAATCATCAGGACAATCCGAACAATGACGACACAATACATTTTTCAAGAGACGCGCTGAATAAATTAGGCGTGAGATATTTTGAAATTTTTGAGAAATTGGGACAGAAATAAAAAGAAAATAGATAAACGTAAAACAGCTGTGATTATGAAGATAATCACAGCTGTTTTATATATAATTGTTTTTATTTAGATGCAGTTGCAGCTGTTTTTATAATTGAGTCGAACACTTTAGTGAAAATCAATTTGTGACCTGCTTCGTTTGGATGAATATCAAGAGAAGAAATATTGGTATAAAGCAAAGCGTTGTCTTTGAACGCAGTGTAAATATCCACAACCGTATATCCTCCTACTTGTGCGCCTGCGGAAATTACAGCATTCATTTGCGATATTACTGTATCTGCGCCTGCGGAAAGGGTTTCAAAACCCGGAACGCCGCTGAAAGGGTTGTAGATTGTCTGTATATATATCTTCGCGTTGGGATTCGCCGTCTTGATTGCGGTCATAATGGCGGTCAAGTTTGTTCCAAATGTTTTTACTATTGCTGAGAACTGCGCTTCATTGCTGAGTAACGCTGTACTTATTGTCGAAATAGCGTTCGAACTTGCGGCTACAGCCGCTTGCAAATCGGCGTTCGTTGCGGTGGAATTAAGTTTCAGAGCCTGTTTTGCCAATGCGAAAAATGGACCCATAACATCGTTACCGCCGATTGTTATTACGATTGTATTATAGTTTTCAAGCAGAGCCGCGTCAGACGGGTCTTTAAGCGCCGCAACCAGAGCGTCGGAGGTCGCTCCGTCAACCGAGAGATTATTGTAAGCAGCGGCGGATAAACCAAAAGCAGCGGACAACTTTGCACCGTAACTGTCATCAGAGGTCTTCAAGCCGTAACCGGTGGAGATAGAATCGCCAAGAACCAACAAACTATCCACATTTGCAGCTTCGACCGCTGTTTCCGGAACAGCAATTGTTTCGGGCGGGGTCATGACAGTCTGCCATGTGTATGCCGACAATTTAAGACCCATTATCGCCATAAGGCTCTGTTCAATTTCGCCGACAGTTATAATATCGTTCGGGGCTAAGAAAGAGCTTTTTTCGATCATAAAGGGGTCGCTGAAATTGAGTTTAACTGTTTTTGTGTCGCTGTATTTTTTAACTTGAAGCGCGCCTATTGACAGAGCAAATGAAAACGCTTTCTGAGCGTAGCCGGAAAGGTCCTGATAATCTACATAGTAATCTATTGTGAGGTTGTTTCCGTTGTCGCCGCCGCCGATATTACTGCTTGTGCCGGCTCCGTTGCCCGAACCTTTTGCTACGGACGCCGAAGAAGAAACCGGTTTCGGTACTGCAAAATTTATGCCCTGGACGCTGAGAATGTTGATCATTCTGTCGAGTATATAAGCATATTCCTGTCTTGTTGCGGGAGCGTTTAAGTCGAATTTCTTTTTGAATAACAGATTGTACTGTCCCATGTCGTCATTTGTGAGTAGCCCTACTGATTTTGCATATAACATTAAACTTGCCATCATTGAAGCGTCCATACTCTGCGCGTCGAGTGTAACGTTTTCCATTCCTTTGACGTTCTCCGTCGGGATATACTGAGTCATGTACGCCGCCATTACTGCATAAACCTCTCCGAGAGTAACCGGCATGCTGCTGTCTATCCCTGCGAGTTCCGTACCAGCGGCGTCTGCCGGAGCTGTGTCATCTGCTGCGAAAACTGTAAAAGTCGCCATAGTCGATAACATGCAGAGAGTCAATAATATTGCTATAATCTTTTTCATACTTAGCTTCATTGTTTTCATATTCCTCCTGAAATTTAAATAAATTTAAATAATTGCTATTAATTGCTATTAAATTATTTTAATATCTATATATTAACATAATATGAGTCTGATGTCAATAATTTTTCTTAAAATTTTATTTAAAAAATTTATTATTATTTTATCCAAATATATTTTTTTTATTTTTGTTGACTTTAATAAATTTTTGTTGTAAACTATTGTTGGACGTATGCGCATATACAAATTCATAAGGGCGGGAAAACCCCGCCCTTACATAAAATTTAATTTTTAGATATATTCAGAATATTTATATTATTTAGCCTCTGACATTTTCTGAATTATGACTGCTGTTGTTATTATTTTTTGACGTTCCGTTTTGTTTTGAATCCGTTTTGTTCGTCATACTTGACGAGTTGTTTTTGTCGTCATTTTTATTTTTATTATTTTTATCCTTTGATTTTTCCATAAACAACACAAACCTCCAAGATTTTGTTATATTTGTTTTATTGGATTATTAAACCATTTATATTTTTTACATATTTTTTTATATTATGCAAATTTTTTCGAAAATTTTTTATTCTGATTTTAAGGAGATGTTTTAGATTATGATAAAAAAGATAAAAAAATATCCATACAAATTGAAGCCCGTCTTAAAAGATGCCATATGGGCGGGGACAAGGCTCGCTTCAGAATTTGCGAAATCTGAAAATCCCAATCAGAAGATCGCGGAATCATGGGAGCTCACTGTACATAAAAACGGCGTGAATATAATCGAAAACGGGGATTATGCCGGTCAAACACTCGAAGATATATTTAAACTCGACAAGTCAATAGTTTCTGAAAACTATTCCGGCGACAGATTCCCGCTTCTTATAAAATTTATCGACGCGGAACAGGATCTGTCCGTGCAGGTTCACCCCGGCAACGAGTATGCGGCAAAATACGCAAACGAATCCGGCAAAACAGAGATGTGGTACGTTATCGACTCAAAACCGGGAGCGAAAATAGTCTATGGGTTAAACAACGACTACACCCGAGAACAGTTGCAGAATCTTATAGACTGCGGCAGATTCGAGGATTGCCTGAATTATGTCGATGCGAAACCGGGCGACGTCTTTTTTATCCCGGCGGGACTTGTGCACGCAATCGGCGCGGGGATTTTAATCGCCGAAATCCAGCAGAATTCAGATACGACATATCGCTTTTACGATTACAACAGGTTGGGCGCGGACGGTAAACCGCGAGAACTTCACATACAACAGGCATTGGACGTGTGTATCAAGACAAAGACGGAGTATAACCCCAAAATCATTAATAACGATATTTACGATATTTATGAAGTATTGTGTTTATGCGAATATTTTAAAGTGACAAAAGTCAATTTACGCTCACACCCGGGAACTAATATGGGCAGCGAGCATATTGGCTCTTTCAACTCTATAATATGTCTTGACGGAGAATGTGAAATGATTGCGGAAGAAAATATTTATAAAATAAAAAAAGGCGACAGCTATTTTCTTCCTCCCGATATTATATTTTTGCAAATAAATAAAACAGGGGAAAACTGTGTTTTTCTTTTGACGACATTGGGATATAATGTGTGATTAATGTGAAAACAATTTTACCGTAGGGGCGGACGACCCTGTCCGCCCGCGAATCTGATTTATGTCGGTTCTTTGCCAACGGGCGACCACACGGGGTCGCTCCTACGGATTAAATTCCCGCACAAAAATAAAATTTATATAAAAAATAAAAATAAAATTTTTTTCGGAGGTAATTTATCATGGGATTAATAAAAATAGGAACTCTTGTCGACGGTTTCAGCGTTTTAAAATGGATACCCAAACTTATCGAAAACAAATTCGAGTGTTTTGTCCTGAATTATTGGGAAAACACCGGGGACACAGATTTTTCTGAACTGTCTAAAAAAGTCAAAGACGCTCTCGGCGACAGTGGAATAACAGTTTCGACGCTGTCTGTTTACACAAACGCTCTGCGCGACGAAAACAGAATAAAAGAATGGGAAAAATGTATAGACAATGCGCATTTATTCGGGGCTGATATAGTCACGGGGTTCACCGGACGGTTAGACGACAAATCAGTACCGGACAATATCCCGAAATTTAAAGAAGTATTTACGGAACTCGCAAAACGCGCCAAAGACAAAGGCGTGCGGCTTGCCTTTGAAAACTGCGCGATGGGCGGCGACTGGAATCACGGCTCGTTTAATATCGCAAATTCGCCTATTGCGTGGGATATGATGTTCGACGCAGTGCCGTACGACAATATCGGCATAGAGTGGGAGCCGGCGCATCATCTAAGCTATCTAAGAGACCCTCTAATATCGCTGAAAAAATACGCGAAGAAAATATACCACATACACGGCAAAGACGCGAACATTGATTGGGAATATATCAAAGAGTTCGGCACGGGCGGACCCGGCTGGTACGCGAGCGACAGAATGCCCGGTTACGGCGATACCAACTGGAAAGAAGTCTGCACTGTTTTATACAAAAACGGATATGCAGGAACAATAGACATAGAGGGATTCCACGACCCGTATTTCCGCGGCGAATCGGAATTCACGGGGCAGGTCGCCGCTCTGAAATATCTGAAGGGGTGCAGAGGGGGAGAATTTGTTGCAAATCCGTAAAGAACATAATAATATGAAAAAAATTTTTACTGTTATATTAATATTTAATTTAATTTTTTCTCTATTGTCATTGTTATCTGGAAGCGCCGCCGCATTAAACGGCGGCGGCAATTCTTATTTGCCAGAGCCGGGATCGGAGTTAGCGTCCGTAAAGATGACAGCGGGCGGATACGCGCATACTATCGCTTTAAGCGGCGACGGTACTGTATGGGGTTGGGGGGATGATTTGGGCGAATGCTATTTGGGCAATGATTACGACGGTCGCATATCTTCAAAAACGCCCGTGCAGATACCGGGTTTATCGGATATTGTATATATAGCTGCCGGCGATTATACATCAGCCGCAATAAAGTCTGACAATACTTTATGGATGTGGGGAGCGGGCTGGACGTGGGGCTTCGACGGCACATTGAATTCATACGGCGGTTATGCTCTTTCGTTGGATAAACCTTATATGACCGATGTTGTAAACGTCAGTATGGGCAGTTATTTTACAGCGGCATTGAAAAGTGACGGCACCGTTTGGATATGGGGTCCCAACAGCAGTGACGACAGGGAAAATCAAAAAATACCGAAAAAAGTAGACGGAATACCGAAGATTAAAAAAATAGCGGCGACCTGGAATCATGCCGCCTTTTTAGATGTTGACGGAAACGTCTGGTTTTTGGAATATTGTTTTAATATGCCGAGAACCCCAAAAATGGTTGAAGGGCTTTCGGACATAACATCAATTACCGGCGGCGGGTGGCATTTTGTCGCATTAAAAGACGACGGAACAGTGTTTACGCTTAATACGATGACCGTCGAAGGATTTGACATCAACAATCCAAAACCCGAAAAAGTTGACGGGCTTTCAGATATCGTCGATATTGCGGCGGGCGGGTTTCATTCTGCGGCAGTCAAAAAAGACGGCACAGTTTGGTCGTGGGGTTCTCTCGAATACGGACTCGGCGACGGCGTACATTACACAAGTGAAACGCCGGTCAAAGTTGCGAACATAACAAACGCAGTCGGAATTTCGTCCGGCAACTGGCATGTGACCGTAACCGATTCAGACGGCTCCTTATGGTCATGGGGCAGTAATTACACAGGACAGCTTGGCGACGGAACGACATTCGACAGATCAACACCGGTACGCCTTTACTCTTATGGTGATAATCCGGATACCGGCGACCCTGGTTTATTGTTATTTATTTTATTCGCCTTCTTATCAATTTTAGTATTATTTGCAATTAGACACAAACACCATAATTAAACAAAAGCCAAGAAAATTTTAATAAATAAAAGAATAACCGCATAAAAATTTATGCGGTTATTTGGTGTTGTTTTATTAATCAATACGGTTTTATGAACAGCTGCACCCAATACATTGTGCCGTTTGCCGCTTTTGCCGCGCCGACGCCTATCTGCGTGACTGTGCGGCTCAGTATATTCGCCCTGTGCCCTGGGGAGCTCATCCATGAATTCATCACTTCGGCGGCGGATTTCTGTCCTTGCGCTATATTCTCAGCGGCGGACGAGAATTTCAACCCGAAGTTTTCCATCATGTTAAACGGGGAACCGTATATAGGCGAATTATGTGAAAAATATTTTCTGTCAATCATATCCTGCGCCTTTATTCTTGCAACTCTCGCGACTTCCCAATTTTTCGTAAGCGGCGGAAGTCCGTATTTATCTCTCTCGGCGTTTACAAGACGTATGACTTCGTCCTCTAACGTTGCAAGAGCGGCGCCTTCCGGAATGTTTATCTTATCCCCGACATTGATATACTCCGGATTTTTTATCTGCGGATTGGCTTTTATAAGCTCGCTTAACCCTATCTCAAATTTCTGCGCTATTTTCCATAACGTATCCCCGGAAACAACCGTATACGTTTTCGGCGCGGCTGATACTGTTGCTGTGCCTGCCGTGCACATACAAAATAATAATGCTGTCAGTACCAAAAACGCGCAAAATCTTTTTTTATTTAACGTTATCATTTTTATCATATTTATTTTCCTCGTTAATTTGCGTTTTATTTTGAAAACAATATTATTTTGTCCAATATATTTATATAAAAACCGGAGGAAATAAATTAATTTTAAAAAGTCAATAATTGTATTGACAAAAAAACGATTTAATGTTATAATTAAGATAGTTATACAACTGACGGAAGCGGAATAAACCGCAGGAAGTATAACGTAATTTCAAAAAGTTGAAATTATTTTAGCCGACCGTCTGGGCAAATAAGCTCGGATATGCGGCTATTGTTGTTTTATACAGATTTATTTAGGAGAAATATTCTATGAAAAATATAGCTGTGTTCGTTTCAGGCGGAGGCACTAATTTACAGGCGGTAATCGACGGAATAAAGTCCGGCAAAATCACAAACGGGCAAATATCGCTCGTTTTATCGAGTAAAGACGACGTCTATGCTCTAAACCGCGCAAAAGACAACAATATCCCCGTAGAAATTGTCAGACGCAAGGAATATCCCGACGAAAAGGAATATTCGGTGAAAGTCCTTGAAAAAATTAAGCCGTATAATATCGACCTGATTGTTCTTGGGGGATTTTCATCCGTTTTATCCGAAGATTTTATAAAACTTTATGAGAATAAAATTATGAACACTCACCCGACTTTAATTCCGGCGTTTTGCGGTAAGGGCTGGTACGGATTAAAAGTCCATGAAAAAGTATTGGAACGCGGGGTTAAATTAAGCGGTTCGACTGTGCATTTTGCGAACGAAATCACCGACGGCGGTCCTATTATTTTACAGAAGGCGACCGAAGTCAAAGACGATGATACACCGGAAAGTTTACAGCATCGCATAATGACGGAGTGCGAACAGGTTATATTGGTCGAGGCTGTGAATCTGTTCTGCAACGACAGGCTGACTGTGAGAGATAATAAAGTTTATATAAAATAAATTATAAA
>WQYZ01000123.1 GCA_009780985.1 Oscillospiraceae bacterium
CCGTAGCGAGAGAGAACAGAAAAATATTATATACTCATTCATCAGTTATCTAAAAATCAGCCCAGTCAAATTACAATTCAAGGTCATATCGAAACGCGCGGACATCAACCGTCATTTAGAGCATATCAAAACAGATATTGCCCGTGAAACGGACGAGAAGTGCATAGCATTACTACGGGACTATGAAAATCTGATACGACAGATTGGGTCGAGAGAAGCGGTGACACGTCGATTTTTCGTTATATTTGAATATGAAGCGAATGTAGGTAACAGACGAATGACAACTGAAGCGCAAGCCATTGCGGAACTCAACATCGCTGTAAATACGGCTAAAAACTATCTGCCGCATTGCGGCAACGAAATTATAGTTCACGAAAATGAGGACGAATTTTTAATTGATGTGTTATATATTCTGTTAAATCGCCGCACAAGCGCAGAAAAACCTTTATCGGCACGAATCCGTGAAGTTATAGGTAAATACGCGAATTTGCCAAATTATAATATTGACAATATACCCGCGACGGAATTCATTGCTCCTGAAAGTATAGATTTTTCGCACTCAAAGTATATCGTCATGGATGGCGTGTATCACGCATATCTGATGATTCCGTCGCATGGCTACCGTTCGCAGGTCACGGCGGGTTGGACGTCGCTGTTAGTCAACGCTGGAGAGGGTATCGACTTGGATATATTCATGCACAAGCAGCCAAAAGATAAATTACAACGGAAACTCGGACAACAGCTTCGTATCAACCGCAGTAAAATCAAGGAAACATCGGATACAAACACAGATTTCGACGATTTGGATAGCGCAATCAGGAGCGGCTATTTTCTCAAAGAAGGCATTGCGAATAACGAAGACTTTTATTACATGAACATACTATTGACGATAACAGGGGATTCCGCAGAGGAACTTGAATGGCGCGTGAACGAGATGAAAAAGCTGATGATGTCGCAGGATTTGGACGTTTTTGCGTGCAATTTCAATCAGGAACAGGCATTTCTGTCCGCGCTACCGCTCGTCTCACTCGACAAAAGCCTATACGAGCGGTCTAAGCGCAATGTGCTGACGATGGGAGCGGCAAGCTGTTATCCATTCACGAGCTACGAAATGTCAGACGATAACGGCATATTATTTGGCGTAAACAAGCACAATAATTCGCTGATTATCGTAGATATATTCAACTCCAAAGTATACAAAAACGCGAACATGGCGATACTTGGCACTTCCGGCGCGGGCAAGACGTTCACCATGCAACTGATGGCTCTGCGAATGAGACGTAAAAACATACAAGTGTTCATCATCGCGCCGATAAAAGGGCATGAATTTTACCGCGCGTGCAACAACATCGGCGGCGAATTCATTCAGATTTCACCCGCCGCGAAAAACTGTATCAACATCATGGAGATACGCAAGGTTGACCGAACAACGTCTGAACTCATTGACGGCGGTTCGATTGAAAAGTCTGAACTGTCCGCGCAAATCCAACGGCTTCATATCTTTTTTTCGCTGCTGATTCCCGATATGAATCACGAGGAAAAACAACTTCTCGACGACGCATTAATTAAAACATATGAATTAAAAAGCATAAATCACAACAATGACAGCCTCATAAATCCTGATACTCCAGACGAGTACCGCGGAATGCCCGTTTTAGGCGACCTCTACGATGTTTTGCTGAAAACCCCGGAAACAAAACGGCTTGCCAACATTCTGAATCGTTTGGTTCACGGTTCGGCAAGCGCGTTCAACCAGCAGACAAATGTCAACCTAAACAATAAATATACTGTATTGGATATTTCGGAGTTGACGGGCGATTTGCTGCCTGTCGGAATGTATGTGGCATTGGAGTATGTGTGGGACAAAGCGAAAGAAGACAGGACGGCTGAAAAGGCGATTTTTCTCGACGAACTCTGGAACCTTATATCTAAAGACCGGCTCGCAGCTGAATTTGTACTTGAGATATTTAAGGTAATACGCGGGTACGGCGGGTCGGCGATATGCGCTACGCAGGATTTGAACGATTTTTTCGCGCTCGACGACGGTAAATACGGCAAGGGTATCATCAATAATGCAAAAACCAAAATTGTCTTGAATCTCGAAGACGATGAAGCGCAACGCGTTCAGTCTATTATACATTTGTCCGAAGCGGAAGTCATGGCAGTCACGCATTTCAAGCGCGGCAATGGGCTTATATCCACGAACAACAACAATATCACAGTGGAATTCCGGGCGAGCGAGGTCGAGAAAAATATGGTGACTACGGACAAAAATGAGCTTAGAGAACTTGTACAAAGTCTATCGCAAAATAAAAGTTAGTCATATAAATCATTTTATAAAATCAGATTCTATGTATAATGAATTTCTTTGTTATATTGTAATTAACGGAGCATTGCTACGTAAAAGTTCTGACAACGGCTTACCCCAGCCAACGGTTTCTATACCCAGCGCGTGTAATTCATCCAATACACCAAGCTGTATGGCGCAGCTATAACATGCTGTAACCACTACGCCAAGTTCCTGCGCCATTTTTATTCTTTCACGCACGGTTTCATCTGTGGCTGCCAATTTTGCCGACGCGCCCCAGATTATGACTGTTACTTTTTCCCACCAACGGTTAGTCAAAGCATTAACAGCATACATGAAAACCATGTAATGAGCGGTAATTGGGTTATCACTCGTCCAGAGAATATGTAAGTGGTCTGACGGCATACAGTCGAAATTTTCCCTATTTGTTTCGCCATAGTTATTATCCATTTTGTTCTCCTTATTTCTCATAAATCAATTATGGCATCGACAAAAAGTAATTTTCATTAACAGCTATAACAATACTGATAATATTTTATCAAAAAAATATAGATAAATCAATCGTAAAAAATGAAGGAGGTATAAAATTCCATGTCACACGAAATATTTGAACTATTGAGAGCAGATAACACAATATATGTTAACAGAACGCTTGCGGCGGCAATCGGTCTGAACGAAGCCGTCATATTCAGCACTCTACTCGGGAAAGAACACTACTACAGGTCGGCAGGTATGCTTGATTCGGAGGATATGTTCTACGCGACTGCATCGGATATAGAAGACCGCACTACTCTAACCCAGCGTCAGCAGGAACGAGCTGTTAGTCATCTTGAAGAGCTTGGGCTAATATCTACAAAAATAAAAGGCCTGCCGGCGAAAAAATATTTCAAAATAAATCCCGACACAGAAATTTTGCTGGGACTTTTGAGGGAAAAAATAAAAAACAAACCCGATAAAGATAACAATTCAAATCCGGATTCCGGCAATGAAAAAATACCGGATACATCTCAGCAAAACGACGAAACAAGCATCGACAAAATGTCAAAGCAAGATTTTTGTGAAAATCAAGGCTCAACAGAACAGGGAAACCAGCTTCAACAAAATGTCGAAACAGCAGACGACGAAATATCACAGCCAGTTTCGACAAAAAGTGAAAACAAGGATTCACAAAACGGCGAACCTATCAATCTAATAAATAATAATAAATATATAAATATAAAAAATAATAATAAAAATAACGCGCATACGCGCGAGGATACATACGAAGAAAAAATACAAACTGACAATAAAAACTATGAAAATCAGGCTGATAATAACTTCGGCGGGATAATAAATAAATTTACGCGGAACGAAAAAGTGAGGACTGCCATATGGGAATATGTGAAAATGAGGTTGAAACGACCGAAAACTGTGACGACTGATTATTCGCTCGAACTGGCTTTGAAACGTCTCTCGGAATTATCACCGGAACCTGAAACGCAGATAAAAATACTGAACCAGTCTATTTTGAACAGTTACCCGGATTTATATGAGTTAAAAAACACAAGGAGTGATGAGAAAAATGATTACGGCAGAAATTACGGAAACAATGGACGGAATAGCGGAGATGACGGAATTTATTATACCAGCCTGGCTGACGGAAAAGCTGGCGCAAATAAATTCCATAATCTGCCCGGCGTTGTCAGACTCGGTTGACAGGGTGGATATTCTTGTAAAAAATTATAATGATATGACAGGGGATTTGGTCGGTTTCGACTGCCCGAAATGTAAAAACCGAGGCAGGACTGCCGAGAACCGCGACGGATATTTTGTGACAGTCGAGTGCGAGTGTACGGTTATACGCCGGAATATGGACTGTATACGCGAGAGCGGACTCGCGGATTTGTTGGAACTATACACTTTCGAGAACTATAAAACGACATATGACTGGCAAAAATTCGTCAAAGACAGAGCATTGGAGTATGTTACTTCAGTTACTAAAGACTGGCTGTGCGTACTTGGTTGTGTAGGAGCCGGCAAAACGCATATCTGCACGGCTGTATGCGGGGAGTTGATGAAAAAAGGTCAGGGATTAAAATATATGCTGTGGAGGGACGAAAGTGTGAAACTCAAATCTGCCATCAACGACAGGGACGAATATTCACGGCTTATAACTCCGTTCAAAGATGCTGACGTTCTGTACATAGACGATTTATTCAAGACAAAAAAAGACACGCCTATATCAGCCGGCGATATAAATCTTGCGTTTGAGCTGATAAATCACCGATATAATCAGCCGAACAAAAAAACTATCATAAGCAGCGAAAAATCGGTCAATGAACTTTTGGATATAGACGAGGCGGTCGGCAGCCGGATATACGAGCGTTGCAGAACGCATGATTATTGCTTAGAAATAGCGAAAACCGGCGAAAATAATTTCCGCCTGAAATAATTTACATGGATTGGAAGTGATTATGTTTGAAAACATTGGAGGATATACAGAAAGAACTACCTGAAATCATACGTGTTCTCTCACTGTACAGAACGCTGATGTATAATCAGATACTGCGCCTATTTCCGGATAAATCCGATAAAATAGATAGCGTTCTAAAAAGACTGATAAAACAGAAACGTATTATATACGACAGAGATGATGATACGCTGTCATACGGCAGCGAGGCTAATGATAAAAATTATGATTACGGCTTAATATCGGCGTTCTGGGTACTGCTTGATTTTTTGGACAAGGTGGAATATCATTCGCCTTCCGATTATCCGGTACAGGTCGCCTTTTTTATGAACTGCGAGTTGTATGAAATAATTTATGTCGATGACGGCAGAGAAGTCCTCATAAATCACGCATTATCGTCGAAAAATCCGCCGCATATGAAAAGGATAATAATTGTCCTCGACGAAAAGCAGATATCTAAAATCAATGTCGATAATACGATATGTTTCTGTATTGTCGGAGAAAACGGTGATGTTACATATTACAATGTCGAAAATACTTAACAATGAAAAACGGAGGAAATTAAAAATTATGATAAAAGAAGTTATATGCCAGATTGCTGAAATTATAAACGACCTGTCAAAAGTGCAGACATTATTATATTCATCTGAATTTAAAGACTGTCCTGATGAATACGAATCATTACTACTTAAAATAACAATACAGAGCGAAAAGGCAGTTTGTAAACTCAGGCAGCTTATTTATTCGTCAACAATCGTAACCAAACGGGAATTGATGAAAAAAGTTTCCGACGCTCACGGAATCGAAGTAAAATATACAGACGGGATTTTTACTGTTACTCTCCCGTCGCTGCTACCTAAAACCAGAAAGGCAATGAATTCTGAGTTTATTTATGACCCATTGTACTTCGCGTTGGAAATATACTGTTCAGATATAAAAATCGAAAAGTTCCGCGAATGCATAGTATGTTTTACGCATATCTATTCCGGCAAGAAACCGAAAATTCATATCAGGGATTACGACAACATAGAGAAAAAGCAAGTGTTGGATGCGATTGCAACTTTTGTGATGACGGATGACAGTGGAAGTTTCTGCGATGTATACAATACAACGGAGTACGCTGAAAAAGATGGCACATCCGTAAGCGTGATGAGTAAAAATAAATTTCAAGAGTGGCTCACGGAACGCAGGCTGAACTTGTTGAAAATTCAATAAACTTTGTTTATTAGAATTTTCTATCAAGTTCAGCAAAAGAGTAGGAAAAACATATCGGATTTTTGCGGGAATCCGGCGAAAAAAATCGGATATATTAAAATATTCATAAATTCCCCATTATATGCGGACTTTATGAAAAATTTTATAAGCAATTTTAACCGGATACCAAGAGAGTACGTTAAAAATATTAGGAGGAGAATGAAAAATATGACTGACAAAAACACGCAGGCAGACGAACTCGTTGGGTTGATTGCCATGTCGGGTGAATTTCCCACTGACGCTGTTTACAGGCTCGGCGGAAGCGGGCAGTATAAAGAAAAATTGATTACACATCTGAAAAAATCAGGAGTAATCAAAACCCACTACAAAGACAAACTCCGGGGTTACAGGCTGACGACAAAAACAAAGCAGACGCTTCTCACAGACAATCCTGACAGGTTCAGATTCTATTTCACGGGAGATGTCGACACGAATATAATACAGAGCAGCATTACCCGTAGATTACGGCTTCATCGGATTGCCAATGTGATTGTGACAATGCACAATGCGGACATTAAACTGTTAAGAGACGATAAACCTGATGTGTTTAATTCTGAAAACAGCGATTTTATTGAAATGACATATCCGTCGTTCTACAGTTCGCGGGAGTTCAAAGAACTGAACCACGAAATGGTGAAAGTAAAGAACGCGAGGGCTGTTGGAATATTACTGACAGATAAAGAAATTTATATTGTTTACAATACGGAAAACTATTCTATGAAGTGGGACTATAAGTCAGAAATGAGCGTGAAAGCAATCATACGGCAATATCTATGTCAGTCCCGTATGCCGAATCAATACCCTTCTTTACAAGTCAAAGGGCTTTTGTTCGGAAATGGTATGGAAATGCTGTATCAGACGTTTACTGGAGGCGACAATCCGAAGAGAAACCGTTTTTTCATTGACGGACCGTTTGATAGGTTCATATATCTGACAAACGACAAGTACGGCGAAATTCTGTTGAAGCTTTTATGCGACAACAGCAAAAAAGGTGAACTCGACTGTATTCTGATGGAAAACTTACACCCTCCAAACAGAATGCTGCTGGTAGAGAATGATGCGATAGACGACTGCGGCAATCCTGTATTATTTGCATATTTGATTGATATGCCGCGGCTGACAAGATTTAACACGTCGTTGAGTTTGCAGAAACAGAGCGGAATCATCATCTGCTTTGATTTCCAGAAAAAGATACTGTCCGAATACTGCGGCGAGCGGGTTACATTTGATACGATTGATTTTACAAAATTTAAGGAGACGTTTTACCCATGAGAGTGAAAAGCCTGTGGAAACTGTTGATAACTTTGCCGATAATAGCTGTTATATTATATGCAGGCGGTTATATATCGCAGTTTATCGCGAATTACAGCGAGTGGCAGTCGGCTGGCAACTTCGCCGGAAACGGCACTCACCCGGATTTCCCGTCGCCCGATATACAAAATTGCTTTAAAGCGGCGGTCAGCATTCCCAACGGGTTGTACGGAATCGGTATATGCGTTGGACTTATCATATTATTGGTTATATTCATCATGAGAATGGGAAACGGAGACAATTCTGAAACTGACCGCGAACGTAACTTGATATACTCGTCAAAAGGCACATACGGAACATCAGGGTTCATGACGCCGAACGAGATGAATAAAGTGCTTGAAACGGTATCGAAAGTCAGGTCAACCCGCGGCACAATACTCGGGCAGCTCAACGGCAAAATTGTGTGTCTGCCTGAAAAAAGCCGTATGAACAGGAATATAGCGGTATACGGCGCAAGCGGCTCAATGAAGTCGCGAGCGTTTGCACGTAATATGATATTTCAATGCGTCAAGCGCGGCGAATCAATGTTCGTGACGGATCCAAAAAGTGAGCTGTATGAAGATATGAGCGAATATTTGCGGCAAAACGGTTACACAGTCAAGGTATTCAATTTGATAAATCCCGAAAATTCGGACAGCTGGAATTGTTTGAATGAGATTGAGGGACAGGAAATCATGGCGCAGCTTTTTTCGGATGTCATAATAAAGAACACAAACGCCGGAAAACCCGACCATTTCTGGGATAATTCAGAACTCAATTTATTAAAAGCGCTCGTATTATATGTCGAACAAGGCTATCCTCCGGAGGGTAAAAACATCGGAGAGGTGTACAAGTTACTGACTTTAAGCTCCGAAACTGAAATGAACAGTTTATTTGACGCCCTGCCAATAGGACACCCGGCGAAATCACCGTATTCAATATTCAAGCAGGCGGCGGATACAGTCAGGGGCGGTATTATAATCGGTCTTGGCAGTCGGTTGCAGGTATTTCAGAACAGATTAATCTGCGACATAACCAGTTATAACGAGATTGACCTGACCTTGCCGGGCAGAGAAAAGTGCGCGTACTTTTGCGTGTCAAGCGATCAGGACTCGACATTCGATTTTCTTTCATCGCTTTTCCTGTCGTTCCTGTTTATAAAACTTGTGCGGTTCGCGGATAAGCACGGCGAAAGCGGCAGACTCCCGGTACCTGTTCATATCTTAGCCGACGAAATTGCGAATATAGGCGTTATACCGGACCTGACAAAGAAAATATCGACAATCCGCAGTAGAAACATCAGCATGAGCGTTATATTCCAAAACCTTGCACAGATGCAGAATCGTTATCCGCAGAACCAGTGGCAGGAAATCATAGGGAATTGTGATGTACAGTTATTTCTCGGCTGCACCGATGAAATCACGGCTAAATTCATATCGGACCGCACAGGTGAAGTGACAATCGGGGTGAGCAGTAAAGCGAAACAGCTCAATACATGGCGCGTGTCGAATTATACGCCCGAATACCGAGAGACGAGTTCAATCGGTAAGCGGAAACTGATGACAATGGACGAGGTTCTGAGACTGCCGATTGATAAAGCGTTAGTGATAGTCCGGGGTCATAAGGTATTGAAAGTTGACAAGTACGATTATACACTTCACCCTGAATCAAAGAAACTGTCGCCGAGTAAAGCGTCGGAACATGTGCCCGAATGGTTTTCTAAAATGAATGGCAGGAAAAAAGATTTTTCAGCGTCTGTAAAGCCGCAGAATAAAAAGAGTAATAAAAACAATAAACCAAACAGTTCAAAACAAACGGGAAAAACAGTATCTCCGTCGCTTGAAAATAATAATAGTTCGCAAAATAAATATAACAGTTTTCCCAGCAAAAATATTCAGCTTGAACCCAGCGACTCTGACAAATTCGTTAAAGAAGAAAATGCATCAGATCCAATAAAAACAGATATTCCTGACAGTGCAAATGAAATTAATATATCTGATAAATCGGAGGGAAAGAAAATCATACAGGTAAACAAATCAAAAATAATGTCAATGATGTTAAGTGAAAATAACAAGGATGGTGATTAATTATATGCCAAGAACAAAGAAAACTGAAATTACGGACGAAAACGAAAATATGGACGATTTTATTGACGCAGACCAAATCGAACTTGAAATGCCGCCAATAGAAACTGAGAGACCGCAAGCAAGAGACCATCCGCCGCCCATACTCACGATCGAAAACGGCAGCGAGATAGAAACGCCGGAAGACAGAGATAATACGATGTGGCACTACATACAAAACGCATACATAACCAGAAAAATTCTGACGGGAATTTTGGGCGGCATCGAAAAAACAGAGAACGATATGACAATCGCCGTTGCGGATTACAGAGGTATGAGAGTAATCATTCCGATAGACGAAATGATGATAAGCGCAAAAGAGTCGCTGACTCCGGGCGAAAGATTTACCCGGCAGGATAAAATCGTCAAAACAATGCTTGGAGCTGAAATAGATTTTATCGTAAAAGGCGTTGATTCAGAATCCCGTATTATAGTTGCCAGCCGACGAGATGCGGTGCTGCGAAAGCGGAAGAAATTCTATATAGACGTAGATGACGACGGCAACCCCAAGATATACGATGGTATAATCGTGCAGGCGCGGGTTATATCGGTCAACTCAAGGAAAATACGTGTAGAAGCATTCGGAGTGGAATATACCATTCCGAAAAGAGAACTGTCATGGGAATGGTTCGGCGAAACGACTGAAAAATTCAACATACGCGATAGGGTATTGGTGCGAATAACAGAAATACAGATTAATTCAGCCGAGGATATCAGAATCAAAGCCGACCTGAAAAGCGCAGCCGAGGATTTGAGGGCGGAAAATCTGAAAAAATGCTGTCTGCAGGGCAGTTATTTGGGGAAAGTTCTCAACATCGACGGAGGTATGGTATTCATTCGGTTGGATTTGGGGGTCAATGCTATTGCCCATTCATGCGAAGATCCAAGGCAACTGAACAAAAAAGATGAAGTCAGTTTTGTGGTGACCCGCATTGACACTATTAATATGGTGGTTATAGGTCTGATAGCAAAGATTGTGAAACAGTACAAAGATATGATATGATATTAAAAATAAGGAATGCAAAATGGATAAGACAAGATTGCTTGAATGGGCGAAAAATAACTGCAAAAAGTTTCCCGTACTCGAACGGCTTGGAGAAACAAACATACATAATATATCGTTTATAGAATTGCCCGTAAAATACGGTATTTATGAAGGCTTATATTTTTGTCTGAACGACAATCCGATTGTTTCGACACTCAGGGAAAGCGGATATGCCGTAGGAATCGTCAAAAATTACAGGACGGCGCAAAAACTGATTTTGGAATGTGCGCGAAAACTGAGGGTAAAACAAAAACATAGGACGAAAAAGTACGTCGGAAACATTCAATAAACAAATTTTTAAAATATCAGGGGGAATTGATGAATGAATTCAAATATAACGATTGACAGCAAATTATCAGACATCATAAATACGGCATCCAAATATAATTGCATTACACGCGTCGGCGTATTCGGTTCGTATGCGCGAGGCGATTTCAAAGAAGCGAGCGATGTGAACTTACTCTACGACTACGACGAAACAAGCGTGGACTCGAAAGAGGAACTGCTTGAATACATAGAATATGTGGATATGCTCGTCAGACATACTCTTCATGCCTCAAAAGCGGATTTTGTCTGGTACAGAGATGTGCTTAATTCGAAAAATACGCAATTTAAAAAATCGGTATTAAACAAGGTTCTTTGGATATTTATACGTTAAAATTACAGAATAGAAATTCAAATAATATAAAGGATTATAAAAAACAAAAAGAAAATATAAAAAGCAGGACGAAAAATACAGATAAAGTTATAATATAAAATTTAACATAAATAAAAGAATCACATTCATAAAAATGAATGTATTTTTATTTCAGGGAGGGATTCATATAAAATGAAACAGAAGATTTGCTCGGCAATATGCGGTATCGTCTTACTTTTTATGTTTTCTTTAACAGGAATCACAGTTTACGCTGCAGCTCCGACGCCCACTAACGTGGAGCGGAAAACGGTCAGCGGCGTTGAGTACATAATGAAAACATTCAACGTAAACACAAGCATCACCGCGGATATGCTGGTCGAAAACGATTTCGAATCGGACGGTTACAAATTCACCTACATAAAAACAGACAAAAAAGAGAATTTTTCGGAGCTGTCGAAACAAGTTGAGAAGGCAGCGACTCTTGATAGTGCGACTAATTCAGCTGCAACAATTCTGAAGCAGTTCACGCCGAGCATGAGTTACAGCGAGGACGGTTATTTCGGTACTCTGACGCTTGATACAGCCAGTCTCGTTACCCAGCCGTCAGGCTATGGAGCACGCAATGTGCCGATCTACAAAACGCGCGAATACAAAGGACTTCTCTATAACGACCCGTCGTATGTGTCACAGAGTATAACAGACAGCGGCGTTACACTGTCTCTGACAAATATAGAGTGGGTAGTCACGGCGACGGCTCTGGCGGGCGATTCGCTGGTACCCACGGAATATAAGGCTGTCGCTCAGTATTCCGGCTCGCAGCGGGTCACATACGTTACAGGTTATACTTCAACTGTGCAGTACACCGGCGTTGTGACAAAGAGGACGGTCGATAGCGTAACATATACAATCACATACACGGGGACACTCATTCCGGTGCCGACTACGACAGAACCGCCAACAGCTACCGTAACTCCTACCACTACTGCAGAAATAATGACAACGGCAGAGCCGACCAGCGAAGATAAGTCCGTCTCCCAACCAAGCAGTAGCACAACGGGATTTATATTTCCGATTGTATTAATACTATCTCTGGCGGCACTTGCTGTAACAGGATTTATACTGTATAAAAATGTTATCGGCAGAAATAAGAAAGTAGAAGTGTCAATATATAATCTAATCGACGAAAAATATATACTGCTCGGAATAGTGCCGCTTGATACGCCAAACTTTGTGATTGACTTGAATCAATTCGACAATACAATCAAATCCGCGAATTTCGGATTCGTTTTGGATAAACATTCCGCCGAAGTTCTTAACGGAAATAACATCATAGCCAAATACAACGGCGAGACGCTTTCACATGCAATACAGAAAAATGAAAAATCTGGCGAGTACAAATTCTATCTGATATTCGGTAAGGACTTTGAGTAATACAATTTTAGCTATATATAATAATGAAGAAAAATAGGAGGAACCAAATAATGTTTAGAAAAAAGAAAATCAAGATTTACTGCGTGGTATGCGTTATTTTTATTGCTATATTTACTTTAAATGTGTCGGCGTTGGATTTGAAAAGCGATTTATCGTATAACTTTTCAAATCAAATGCAGACGGAATACTATAACAGCAATACAATATCAAGTTATAACATAACAGGCGATATACCCGGTTATGTTCAGGATTTGCTTAATACGACCCCGCAAACGGTATATAATTCCGATTTTGGTATAAATGTAATTCTGCCAGACGGCGACTTTGACATATATCCGGCAGGCAACAAACCGTATTACGCTCCGGACACGCTGTACAAAAGCAGTTCGACGACAGCGCAGTCAAACGGCAATTCCATAGGCACATCGGTAGTTCAAAATAACTCATCAAATAATTCGTCAGCCGAAAATTCATCATCAAACGGTGCGGTAGATTATCCTGATGTGTCGTCACAAGCGATAGAATATTCGAACTTCTCATACGGAGATGCACAGGCAGCCTCGTATAATATAACGCCGGTATCGCAGGTACTTAATTCTGACGGTAGCATAGGCAAACTTGTAATACCCAAGATTGGATTGAACATTACAGTTTTCGACGGGGACATAAGCGCAGCTATGCTGAAAGGCACAGCGCATATAGCATCAACCTCGTCATGGGACGGAAACATCGGCATCGTCGGGCATAACCGCGGGGTCAAAAATAATTTTGGCAGGCTGGGAGAACTCGTCGCAGGCGATATAATACAATATACTACTAAATTGGGGACGAGACAATATAAAGTAATCTCAGTCGAAACAATTTCAGAAACAGACTGGTCG
>WQYZ01000124.1 GCA_009780985.1 Oscillospiraceae bacterium
CCCGGCGACAATACTGTCGAGGTGTCAGAGACACGATTTCCGCAGGATTCCTCCGGAAATCATTGCGGAACGTCTGAAAGTTGTATGCGGGGGTGAGGATATAAAAATCGAGGATAAAGCGATTGACTTAATCGCGAGACTCTCGAACGGCGCATTGCGCGACGCTTTGAGTATTCTCGAAGTCTGCGTAGGGGATTACAATCCGTCGGAGAATAAACTTATATCTTTTGATTATGTGTCGAAAGTGTCGGGATATTTTGACGTCGAAAAAATGGTGAGCTTGTGCGTTTGTATAAAAGACGGCGACGCAGAACAAGCTTTGCGGCTATTCTGGGAGATGTACGACAATTCATTCGACTGCGTGTATTTCTGCGCGTCACTGCTTGAAATGTTCAGGAATATTCAAATCGCCAAAATTGTTCAGGAACCGTATCAGTACATAAATTTAGACAGGCAGGAAGCAGAGCTTATCGTCAGAACCGCAAAAAGTTTTGACAGTGCGGATTTATTGCGGTGTTATTCCCTGATCAGCGAAGTTTACATAAACTTAAACAGGTACACGGCAAATAAAAGAGTCGCGGTCGAAATGCTGTTAGTAGAAATGTGCATTAAAAATATCCCTCTGAATCCGGCTGTAATGCCTGTTTCTCAGAATGCGCAAATCGTACATAATGTGCAAAAATCCGGGAATTTTGATAAGTACGCAGATTTAATTGAAGAAGTCGGTAAAGAAAATAAAATGATAGCCCCGTATTTGAAAAGCGGCAGATGTATAATCGACGAAAATGCGAAAAAGATTACTATATACAGCGACAGCGATTTTAAAGTCAATCTTTTGAAAGATCCAAAAAATATTTTGGTTATACAGAAAAATCTCGCCAAATTTGTAAGCGGAGATTACGCCGTCGCAATCGAACTGCAAAAGCCGGACAGTCAGGAGACGGAACATAAAAACAGCATTGACGATATTAATATGTAATTGAATAGAAGGAGAGTGTGTACATATGGAAGATAAAGAATTATTGCAGGCAATAAAAGAAATAATTTCGTCTATGGAAAGCGACATAAAAGATATTAAAGGCAGAATGGCAGAGCTTGAATTTAAATTAACAGAAGTTGAAATCAAATTTATAGGTTCTGACAGTAATGTTAAAGACATTAAAAGTAGATTGACGAATATAGATAATGCAGTCCAAAAAACAAATAAGGTCATGGAAAAGATATTAGAATATACAAAATAAATCGATAAAAAAGAGAGAATATCCTATGAGAAAAGTTATAGTTGTTCCATATGACGAAAGCTGGAAATGCGAGTTTGAAAAAATAAAAAATGAACTGCTCGAAGTCCTTAAAGATAACATCATAAAAATCGAACATGTCGGAAGTACATCGGTCGAGGGATTGGCGGCAAAACCGATTATCGATATAGATATTGTTATAAAAGACTATAATTCGTTTGAAACGATAAAAGAAAAGCTCTCTCAAATAGGGTATACACACGATGGCGATTTAGGAATAAAAGACAGACAATCATTTGTATACAAAGTCGATGAAAAACCTTATTTGATGAATCATCACACGTATGTATGTCCCGAATATTCGCAAGAGTTGAGACGACATATAATATTCAGAGATTATTTGCGTTCGCACTCTGAAGACAGAGACTGGTATGGGTCGGTAAAAATGCTTGCCGCAAAATACTATCCCGAAGATATTGACAGTTACATGATAGCAAAACACCCATGTGTCAGAGAAATATTTTGTAAGTGCGGATTAGACAAGTCATATGAAATTTAATTATATTTTAATTTATATATAAAGTGGCAGGAGGAAATATATAACATGAAAGTCAGAATACCCGACTCGATGAAAGGCGGACCTCAAAATATGCAGGGCATGATAAAACAGGCGCAGAAAATGCAGGACGATATGGCTGCTCTTCAGGAAGAACTTGACGCAAGAGAATATGAAGTGTCGGCGGGCGGCGGCGTTGTAACCATAAAAATAAACGGCAAGAAAGAAGTGCAGTCTATCGAAATAAAACCTGAAATTGTCGACCCGGACGATATAGAAATGCTATCGGACGTGCTTGTCGCGGGAATAAACGAGGCGATTAAAAAAGTTGAGGAAACAAATTCAACCGAAATGGAAAAAATCACAGGGAATATGGGACTTCCCGGAATGCCGGGGTTGTTTTAATTATGAGCGGATATTCGCCGACGCTTGAAGCGTTAATCGAAAAATTCAGGTCTCTGCCCGGTATCGGCAGTAAAACCGCAGTCCGGCTCGCTTTTCATATGCTGAATTCAAGCGCGGATTATGTAAAAGAATTCGCCGAATGTATTTTAGAGGCTAAAATAAAAACGACGACGTGCAAAATCTGCCAAAATTTATCAGATACCGACATATGTTCCATATGCGACGACTTAACCCGCGACCACGGGCTTATTTGCGTTGTCGAAAACGCGAAAGATATTGCAACGTTTGAGAGGGTGAAAGAGTATCGGGGCGTATATCATGTTTTGCATGGGGCTATATCTCCGATGGACGGGATTAATCCCGAAGATATACGGATAAAAGAGCTTATCGCCCGCGTTACCGGCGAAGATGTAAAAGTGCATGAGGTCATACTTGCGACGAGTTCCAACGTCGAGGGCGAAGCGACTGCGGCGTACATAGCGCACTTAGTGAAGCCGTTCGGGGTTTTGACGTCGAGATTGGCATATGGGATTCCCGTAGGCGGCGAGCTTGAGTACGCCGATTCCGTCACGCTGTTCAAGGCGCTGGAGGGAAGAAGAGAGATGTAAGGAGATTAATCAAATGGAAATAGATTTGCGAAAATTAGAGCCGCGTCAAGCTCACGATTGGCTTGCAAGCAGTATAATACCGCGTCCTATCGCATGGGTATCGACATTAAATAAAAAAGGCGAGGTTAATTTAGCCCCGTTCAGCTTTTTTACCGGCGTTTCTTGGTATCCCCCGGTTTTGGCATTTTCCGTTGTCAATAGAGATAATGGAACGAAAAAAGACACTGTCGTCAATATAGAAGAAATGCCCGAATTTGTTATAAATATTGTCTCAACTGATTTATTGCCGGCAATGGAAGCCTCGGCAAGACCTATACCATACGGCGAAGATGCAAAATATATAAAAGATATAACATTAACGCCGTCTAAAATGGTAAAGCCGTATCGTATAGAAGAAGCGAAAATATCTTTTGAGTGCGTTCTCGAAAAAATTGTGACTGTAAGTGAAGGCGCAAATGCAGGCAATTTAATTTTGGGGCGCGTACAGTTTTTTCATGCAAAAGATGAGATAATAAGCGACGGACGCGAAATTGACTGGCAAAAACTTGATGTTTTGGGAAGATTAAGTGGCAGTCGTTATTGTGTTATAAATTCAATAATCGAAAGCGAAAATAATTAATAATTGAGGACTATAAATGCAAACCAACAGCTTTCTTCCAATCACAAAACAGGATATGCAAAGTCGGGGAATTGACGTTCTCGACTTTATTTACGTCTGCGGCGACGCATATGTTGACTACCCGTCGTTCGGCGCGGCGATTATCACACGGTATTTGGAAAGCCTTGGATATACCGTCGGAATTATAGCGCAGCCGGACTGGAAAAATACTGACGATATAAAAAGATTAGGCAAACCCCGTCTCGGATTTCTCGTGTCAAGCGGGAATATAGATTCTATGGTTGCGCATTACACAGTCTCGAAAAAAAAGCGTAATTACGATTACTATTCCCCGGACGGCAAAACCGGTTATCGTCCCGACAGAGCAGTGATTGTCTACTGTAATCTAATCCGTCAGAGTTACGGCGACGTGCCGGTTATAATCGGAGGGCTTGAAGCGTCGTTACGGCGGTTTGCGCATTATGATTACTGGGACGATAAAGTCAGACGAAGTATACTCGTCGATTCCAAAGCCGATATATTATCATACGGCATGGGGGAAAAATCAATCGCAAAAATCGCAGAATTATTGAGCGTCGGCGTATCGGTCAAAAAGATCAGAAGCGTCAGGGGCACTGCTGTTTTATGCGAAAAAGAATATTTGTCGAGTTTAAAGGAAAGCGGCTATGTAATCTGTGGAAGCTATGAAGAATTAAAGCAGAATAAAGAAGCGTACGCAAAAGCGTTTAAAATACAATATGAAGAAAACGATTATATAAACGGCAGGATTGTAATAGAAGACTACGGCGACAAAATATTAGTTCAGAATCCGCCGTTTGCGCCGCTTGAAGAAAAAGAGCTTGATAAAGTTTACGCGCTGCCATATATGCGCAATTTTCACCCTGTCTATGACAATATCCCGGCGGTAAACGAAGTCAAATTTTCGATAACGCACAGCCGCGGCTGTTTCGGAGGGTGCAATTTCTGCGCGCTAGCTTTTCACCAGGGACGGAGCGTGCGGTCGAGAAGCGTAAAGTCGGTGGTGCGGGAGGCTGAAATTATTTCGAATATGCCGGATTTCGAAGGCTATATTCACGATATAGGCGGACCGACGGCAAACTTCAGAAAGCCGTCGTGTCAAATGCAGTTAAAAGACGGCATGTGCAAAAACAAGAGATGTCTCGCGCCCAATCCGTGCAGAAATCTCGAAATCGATCACGGCGAATACATGAAGTTAATCGAAGCGGTCGAGGCTTTGCCTAAAGTCAAGAAAGTTTTTATAAGATCCGGAATCAGATTTGATTATCTGATGCTCGACAAATCAGAGACGGGAAAAGCTTTTTTCAATAAATTGGTCAGAGATAATATCAGCGGGCAGTTAAAAGTCGCGCCGGAGCATATCAGCGACAATGTGCTTGAAGTTATGGGTAAGTCTAAAAATCATGTGTACGAAAAATTCTGCGAAGAATATTTTTACCTGTGCGAAAAGCATAATAAAGAACAGTATCTTGTGCCGTATCTTATGTCGTCGCACCCGGGAAGCACAATAAACGATGCGATTAAACTCGCCGTATATCTGAAAAACAGGAATTATTGGCCGGAGCAGGTTCAGGATTTTTACCCGACGCCGGGAACCGCGTCCACCTGTATGTTTTATACGGGGATTGACCCTTTTACAGGGCGAAAAGTCTATATACCGGAGGCATACGAAGAAAAGAAGATGCAGAGAGCGTTGCTGCAGAGCGGCAAACCCGAAAATTACGGTACGGTTTTAACCGCTTTAATAAAAGCGCACAGGGAAGATTTGATAGGCTTCGGAAAAGATTGTCTGATAAAACCAAACAATAAAAACAATAGAAACAGTAAAGTGAAAAGATAGAATTACAAACAAAAAAAAGAACAATATTTTCGCATATTTTAACATTTATGCAATTTCAAGTCGTATTAAATTGTAAATATTTTTTGAACACGGTTGTGCAAAATAACCAAAATTTACAGAAATCTATATTCATGACAATTTGTTCGGCTGACAAATTATTATAATTTTTTGTTAAATTTTGTTTGTATATTTTTTAAATCGATGTATTTTAAATTAATTGCATATTATAAATACTCTTTGATTTGAGGCTAAAATTGATGAAAAATGATTTAAATTTGGGCAGGCTGTCTGTTTTTTGACTTAAAAATTTTTTACGTATATGTTAATAATATAATTTCAGGCTTTAAGTTTTAATGGGTTAATTTTGTAAATTTAATAATCCGTTTCTATGTTTATAACGCTTTTATTAAATTGTAATATTTGCATTGCCGCCCTTGACAAATTTGTGCACTTATGATATTATATCCCCGTAATAGTTGTGTAAATTGTCATAATCACATATAGAAATTTATGCAAATTTCACAATACCGCTAAATATTTTAGCATTATGATATTTTTAATATTTGAGGAAGAGTTTATAAGTTTAGTTTAATTTATATAATATGCGTTCACCAATCATTAATTATATGCGTATGGCATATATTCAAAATGAACAAAATAAACAGAAATTATATTGAATATTTATGACTCTTTAACCATTAATCAACTTCTGCTTGTTTCGCCGCAGACGAAACTGCGCGAAGTTGATTGTCAATACCGTTTTAAGAGCATGGGAAACCGCATTTTTATAAATTTAAATTTTCGAAGAATTAAAATTCAAGAATTTATATGTCGCCCATGTCATTAATATATAAAACCAAAGCAAAATTTGTTCAGGAGGAAATTATTTCATGAAAAAAATCAAAGCTGACAAAACCCGGAAAATTGACAAAACTGACGATATTAATTTACGGCATAAAGTGAAAAGACAGTTTTGCATTTTTTTGACTTTAGTTATGATATTCGGAATAATGCCGGCTGCCCTGCCTGCTTCCGCCGCTTCTTCTTCCGTTCTTCCGTCTGCTTCCGTAAGCACGCCAAGCGCTACTAATACCCCGGAGCAGCAGTCAAGAATTGACTCGGTAAAAGAAATACTGGACGCTATTCCGTATAACGATTATCTAAATTCAAGCAATTCGCTTTACGCTACTCAGAATAACGGCGCATCATTGCCGTATGGCTCCGGTGAAATCGTCATGACCCCTGCCGACCTCGACTCTGCCGACAGCACGGCTACGGGAGTTGAAACCTCTCAGCAGATGGGACAGAACGCGGTTCTTTTGCCGGATACGGGAACTGTGTCGTTTAATTTCACAGTTCAAAAAGAAGGACTTTACAATCTTGCTCTTACATATCTTCAGGTTGTAGGAAAAACCTCTGATATAGAAAGAATGATAAGAATTGACGGAAAAGTTCCTTTCAAAGAAGCGCGTTATATAACTCTGAAAAAAGTTTATAAGGACAATTATCTGCTCGACCCCGCAACAGGCGCGCCGACATTTCAGAAAGATATAAAAGACAACGAAATACGTCCGTCGAAAGCGGAGGCTCCGGAATGGCAGACAGCCTATACCGAAGATTCGTCAGGTTTCATCGATGGGCCGCTCTATTATTATCTCACCCCCGGATCCCATGTATTAACTCTCGAAGCAGTCAGAGAACCGGTTTATATTAATCAAATGAAATTCGACGTCGCAGCCGCAATTCCAACATACGACGAATATTTAGCGTCGCAGCCGCAGACCAACGGCGCTGCCGATATACCGGTTATACAAGCTGAAATGCCTTTGTCAACATCAGATATCACTATATATGCTATCAACGACAGAACATCGGCTATAACGCAGCCCCAGGACCCTTCGAAAATGAGACTCAACATAATAGGCGAAACCAAATGGGAAATGTTCGGACAGTGGATAAGATACGAGGTTGACATTCCTGACGGCGGCGACGGTTTATATTATATCACTCCAAGATTTAAACAGGATACTTATGCGGGAGTTTATTCGTCGAGACAAATAATGATTGACGGAAAAGTTCCGTTTCAGGAAGCGAGCAAACTCAGATTCAATTTCTCGGACACCTGGAATGTCGAGCCTTTGAACGACGGCACTACTACGGGCGAAGGCAAAAATAAGACTACCCAGTATTTTGAGTTCTATCTGAGCGCAGGAAAACATGTTATAGAATTCGACGTTTCTCTCGGAGATATGGCTGCTATATTGGGGAAAGCCGAAGCCAGCGTTCTGAATCTTACCGATATGTACAGAAAAATCAGAATGATTACGGGCGCAACCCCCGACGCAAACAGAGATTATGGATTTGCAAAATTAATCCCCGGAGTTCTCGAGGGTCTGGAAACTGAATCTCAAAATCTGACGGCAATTTCAAACGAACTTGTAAATATTATAGGAACCAAAGGAGATCAGACGGTAATACTCGACAAAGTCGCCCTGCAGATTGACAGAATGGCTAACAATACGGACAAAATCGCCCCAGGGCTGGATACGTTATATTCAAATATCGCAGCTCTGAGCCAGTGGCTGTTGGACAGAAGAAACCAGCCTCTGAAATTTGACTATTTACAGATACAGAAAATAGGCTCCAAACCGCCCCGCGCAGAAGCAAATTTCTTCCAGTCGGCAGGTTTTGAATTAGCCTCGTTCGTAATGTCATTCTTCCAGGATTATAACTCTGTGGGAACTATGGAAGAAGTAAAAGACGGCTCAAAAAACAGCGTCACCGTGTGGGTCGCCACAGGGCGCGATCAGGCGCAGATTATCAGACAAATGGTGAGCGACACTTTTACTCCGAAAACGAATATACAGGCGAGCGTTAAACTTGTCGCGGGAGGCACTTTGCTTCCGGCTGTTCTTGCGGGGGTCGGGCCTGACGTAGGATTAAGCAACACATCCGACCTCGCAATAAATTACGCAATAAGAGGCGCAGACGTCCAACTGAATGACTTTCAGGCTGACCCGTCCAAAAATGTGTCGAGCTTTGACGACGTAAAGAGTTGGTTCAGTCCGTCCGCTCTCGTTCCCATGACTTTGCAGGACGATTCCGTAACGGACAAGTCGCAGCTTAAAGTGTTCGGACTTCCTGAACAGGAGACATTCCCCATGATGTTCTACAGAAAAGACGTTCTGGTCGATCTCAATTTGGATGTTCCGCAGACATGGGACGATTTGTTCAATATTGTTCCCGAGCTGCAGAAACAGAATCTTGAAGTCGGAATAACTCCGGGGATGGGCACGCTGCTTATGTTTATGTTCCAGAACAACGTATCTCTGTATAAAGGGGACGGAATAGCGATAAATCTCGACGACAACCTGGCTCTCGACGCTTTCAAGAGGATGTGCAACCTTTATACGATTTATAAATTCCCGACGCAGTTTGACTTTGCAAACCGATTCAGATCCGGCGAAATGCCGATAGGAATCATGGGATACGACACATACAATACTCTTACGGTTTTTGCTCCGGAAATAAGAGGATTATGGGGATTTGTACCGCTTCCCGGAACGATAAGACCTAAAATTACGGGGGACGATGACCTTGATTATCAGGACGCGGGCAGCGGGAATATAGTAGACAACAATTCGCCGGCAGACGCGACAAGCACGCTGATGATGAGATCCGCCGTGCAGAGAAACAACACTGAAAACGCATGGGCGTTTATGCAGTGGTGGGTAGGCGCGGACGCTCAGGGACGTTTCGGAAACGAAATGCAGGCCGTCATGGGAGCGGCTGCAAAACAGCCTACCGCGAATCTCCAGGCTCTCGAATTAGAGCCCTGGCCCGCGGAAGATTACCAGAACCTTGCCGCTCAGTTCGCGCATCTTACTGCAACCCCCCAGGTTCCCGGAAGCTATATAGTCTCAAGATATATTGATTTTGCTTGGAAAGACGTATATAACAACGGCGCAGTGGCGGTAGACACGCTCCTTGACAATCTGCCTCCGATAGACAAAGAGCTTACAAGAAAGAGAGCGGAATTCGGTATGCCCATAATACAGCGCGACAAATTCGGCAAAATAATAGACACTACCCAAGACTCCGCAACAGACCAGTCTACAACCGCGTCAGGCGGGTAATATAATATGTTTTCTCTCGTAGGGGCGGGGTTTTCCCGCCCATGACCCCCCAAATTTAAAAAATCCTAAAAATTTATTTCTAAGGAGGAAAGTTTCATGTCGGACAAACCGATAGAACAGGGCGGTGCAAACAGACGCGCGATCAACAGGGGAGAGATGTCTAAATGGCAGTGGACTAAAAGAGAAATGAATGCGCATAAAGTCGGATATCTTATGATTGCCCCGTTCTTTCTCATATTTATTATTTTCACCGTTCTGCCCGTTTTATTATCGCTCTTTTTCAGTTTCACTTCTTTTAACATGCTGCAGTTTCCTAAATTTGTTTTTCTGGACAATTATATAACCCTGCTTTTGGACGACGATATATTTCTGATTGCCGTAAAAAATACTCTTATATTTGCGTTGATAACCGGACCTATAGGATATATCCTGTCATTCGTAATGGCGTGGTTCATAAACGAGCTTTCGCCGAAAATCAGGGCGGTTGTTACGGTTATATTCTACGCCCCGGCAATATCTGGTCAGCTTTACATGATCTGGCAGATAATATTCAGCTCCGACCAGTACGGATACGCAAACTCTCTTCTTTTAAGATTCGGCTTTATTCAGTCGCCGATACTGTGGTTTCAAAACGCGAAATATGTCATGCCGCTTTGTATAGTGGTTGCGCTCTGGCTGTCTCTGAACTACGCTTTCCTGTCGTTTATCGCGGGACTGCAGATAGTGGACAGGACGTATTACGAGGCCGGAGCGGTGGACGGAATTAAAAACAGATGGCAGGAGCTTTGGTACGTAACCCTGCCGCTTATGAAAAGCCAGCTTATGTTCGGCGCGGTCATGAGCATCACGGGCGCGTTCGGTTTCAACGACGTTGTGCAGAATCTTGCGGGGTTCCCGACTGTCGACTACGCGGCTCACACGATAATGGCGCATCTGAACGATTACGGCTGGACAAGATTTGAAATGGGATACGCGTCGGCTATCGCGACGATTTTGTTCCTGATGATGATAGGAGCAAACCTGATAGTCAACAGATTATTGTCAAAGGTAGGTACGTAAATATGGCAAAATTGAGAATAAGAAAAAGCAATCACGCTTTAAACAGGTCTTTAGGCGGGGATATTGCGATAAATATAATACTGATAATATTCGGCGCGTTTATGTTTATCCCTATGTTTTACGCAATACTGCAATCTATAAAACCCCTCGACGAACTCTTTATTTTCCCGCCGCGTTTCTTCGTCGTAAACCCGACGCTGAAAAATTACGGCGATTTGTTCAGATTAATGAGCACATCATGGGTTCCGTTTTCAAGATATATTTTCAACACGATATTTATATCCGCAGTCGGAACTTTCGGAAACCTGATGCTGTCTTCAGTGAGCGCATACGCCCTGAAGAAAGTGCAGGCTCCCGGGTCTAACGGGATGTTCAGGCTCGTGCAGTACTCTCTGATGTACAATGCCGCAGTCGCCGGTATTATGAACTTTGTAACTATGAGCATGCTGCACTGGGTCGATACTTATTTGGCTATAGTGATCCCGGCTTTTGCCTCATCTTTGGGACTGTATCTCATGGGACAGTTTATGGACTCGTCGGTTCCGGCAGAGATTGTCGAATCCGCGAGACTTGACGGATCAGGGGAATGGAGAACATATTGGAGCATAGCGATGCCTTTAGTTAAGCCAGCCTGGCTGACCCTTATAATCTTCTCTTTCCAGGGATTATGGAATTACGGCGCATCCATATATATACAGAGCGAACAGCTTAAGACTTTCACGTACGCAATCCAGCAGATATTAGCGGGCGGTATCGTCAGGTCCGGAGCCGCGGCGGCTTCCACTGTGGTTATGATGGTAGTTCCGGTCGTGGTGTTCATAATTTCGCAGTCTAATATCATAGAAACAATGGCGTCGTCAGGTATGAAAGATTAATAAGGTAAGGAGGAAAATATTTATGAATCAGCATAACACTGATATCACCGACAATACGAAAAAAACTAAGCATACTAAACTAATAAGATTTATTGTCCTCTTCTTTTGTTTGGTCATGATAGGAGGAATTCCTGCGGCGGCATTTACGACTTATACGACATATATGTACTCAGCCTTTGCCGGCAACAGTTATTCAGCTGTCGAATCCCCGGACGCTTACGTTCCGGAAAAAGTAGTAGATTCCACGGCTATAGGGCTTGACGATTTCTTAGGCGGAGTAAAATTGGACGGACCCACTGATTTATTTGTCGACGACGTGGGAAATATATATATAGCAGACCAGAAAAACAACAGAATAGTGGTTTTAAATCCCGATTTCACGGGCAAGTTTATATTAAGCACTTTTGTGAACTCGTGGGGGGTTCCGGATTCGCTTTCACAGCCTCAGGGAGTGTTTGCAAACGATACGGAAATATATGTAGCGGACACGGAAAAGAACAGGATCGTGGTTTTTGACATAACCGGCAAACAGTTGAGAATAATCGACGAGCCGGAGAGCGACGTTTTCCCGGAAAATCACGTTTATAAACCGGTTGCCTTAGTCGTCGATAAAGCGGGAAGGTTATATGTCGTATCTTCCACGACAAACCAGGGTATTATAACAATGAGCCCGACAGGCGATTTCCAGGGTTTCGTCGGAGCTCAGGCGGCGGCTGTAAATCCGTTCCAGATATTCTGGAGGAACTTCCAGACGCAGGCGCAAAGAGACGCCTCGCTCAGAGTTGTTGCAACCGAATACAATAACGTCACGATAGACTCGGAAGGTTTCGTATATGCCACGACGGATTCAATCGAGGACAGCGCGCAGCAATCCGCTTTGTATGACGCGTCGGCGACATACGCCCCGGTTAAAAGGCTTAACCCGCAGGGCGCGGACGTTTTGAGACGTTCGATGGCGTTCGGTTCGACGAAGTTGGGTCCGGGCGGCGAAGCCATTACTTTTGATTTCACTAACGGGACTCCGAGAGGCACGTCAAAAATCATAGACGTAGCTCTTGGTCCGTCGGGACAGTGGAGCATAATAGACAGGGTCAGACAGAGAGTTTATACCTACGACGAGGACGGCAGACCGCTTTATATATTCGGCGACGAGGGCAATTATTTCGGGAATATTATGAGTATCAAGGCTATCGCATATCAGGGTACAAAAATACTGCTCTTAGACAATACGAACAACAGCTTCACAGTATATAAACGCACGGATTACGGCGACGCAATCACGTCCGCCCTGCAAAATCAGATAGACAGGCAGTATGATAAATCAGTCGACGACTGGAAAAACATTCTGAGAAGAAACAACAACTCCGATATAGCTTATATAGGAATAGGCAAAAGCCTGTACAGAAACGGAGATTATCAGGCGGCTATGTCAGAGTTCAGATTCGCTTCCGACGTCACCGATTACTCCATGGCGTTCAAAGAGTACAGGAAAATGTGGATACAGAACTATGTAGTTGTTATCCCGATTGTAATAGTAGCGGTAATTCTCGGCGTTTACTTCTTTATGAAGAACGCAAACAAAGTAAATAAGCGGGACCAGATAAGAGGCGGAAGAAAACTTAAATTAGCAAGCCATATGCTTTACGGATTCCATATTATCTTCCATCCTTTTGACGGCTTCTGGGATATGAAGCACGAGAAGCGAGGTTCGATGCTTGCCGCCACCATATATCTGATTCTGGCGTGCGCGGCGTATATATATAAAGCAATCGGCACGGCGTTTATAGTAACGGGCAGAATCGGATTCGCCAACTTTGTCTCAGAGGCTCTATCGATAATCCTTCCGGTCATACTGTGGGTTATATCAAACTGGTGTCTGACGACGCTGTTCGACGGAGAAGGAAGCATGAAAGATATTTACATGGTAACATGCTATTCTTTAATCCCGGTAATAGTTCTGACGGTTGCGACCACTTTGATGTCGCACATAGTTATTCAGGGAGAAATCGCGC
>WQYZ01000125.1 GCA_009780985.1 Oscillospiraceae bacterium
TACGACCAACAATATTTCATGAGGCTCCAAGGCGTTTTTCATTCTTTTCAACTCGTCCATCAAAGCTTCGTCTATCTGCAGTCTTCCCGCAGTATCTATAAAAACCATGTCGCAGCCGTTTGACTTGGCGTGTTTTACTCCCTCTTTAGCGATTTTTACCGGGTCTTTTTCGTTTGGCATAGTAAAAACCGGCACGCCCGCTTTTTCACCGACGACTTCGAGCTGTTTCACCGCCGCGGGACGGTACACGTCGCATGCGACCATAAGCGGACGTTTATTCTCTTTTTCTTTGAAATGCAGAGCGATTTTACCCGCGTGCGTGGTTTTGCCCGCGCCGTTTAATCCGACCATCATTATTACTGTCGGGGGATTTGACGCTATTTCGATTTTTTCCTGCTTTTCGCCCATTATCTTGGCCATTTCGTCGTTGACTATCTTTATTACCTGGTCTCCCGGCTGAATACTCTCGAGTACTTCTTTGCCTACGGCTCTTTCGCTCACTCTGTTTACAAACTCTTTTACTACTTTATAATTTACGTCCGCTTCCAGAAGCGCGAGTCTTACTTCCCGCATACCCTCTTTTATGTCTGCGGGGGTCAATTTGCCTTTGCTTTTAAACCTTTTAAAAGCCGCGCTCATTTTTTCCATCAAATTATCGAACATATATAATCAACCTTTGTTAAACAAAATTAATCAGATTTTCCCGAATCATTCAGCAAATTGTTGGCAGCTTCGGCAATAATAACTATATTTTCTTCAATTATTTTATAATAATTCATATTTCCTTTCGCCTGTCTTACCATATTGGCTGATTTCAGTATTTTTTCCAATACATCCCTGTACTCGTCTATTTTTTTCGCAAATCCGAGTTTATTCTCCATTTCGAGAAGGGTTTCTTCCCCGCGTTTTATAGCGTCGCGGACACCCTGCCGGGTGATTTCCTGATGTTCGGCAATCTCTGCGAGCGACAAATCCTCGTTGTAATATAAATCTATGGCGTCTTTCTGTTTATCAGTCAGTATATTCCCGTAAAAATCGAGCAAATAACTTATTCTGAAATCTTTTTCAAACATTTTTTCTAAAACCTATTATTAATTAAATGAATCTTAAATTTCCGTCTGCGGCTGTAAAAGCATAAAACTTTACATGATTTTTAATTATTATATCAGATTTTATTTTAAAAGTCAAGAGGACTGCAAAATTTTATGTTAAAATTTTTTGTTAATAAAAATATATAGAAATCTCTTGCAAAAATCGAAGATGTAGTATATAATAAAAATATAATAAAACTGAGAGGCGGGGTTGTATTGAGAAAAAAACTGGCGGAAACCACAGCCGAAGCATTGGCGGCAGTTCTTCCAATTACAGTCATAGTTTTTCTGCTCAGCGTTTTTGTCGCGCCTATGCCTGCGGGGACGTTAGTATTGTTTATACTTGGGGCAGTTCTGTTAATAATAGGCATGGGGCTTTTTACAATGGGCGCGGAAATGGCTCTGATACGTATGGGCGAGGGCGTAGGCGCGCAACTGACAAAAGTCAAAAAAATTATAATTATTATTGCCGTCGCGTTTATTATGGGCGTGATAGTAACTATTGCCGAACCTGATTTGCTGGTTTTAGCCAATTTAGCGCAAAATATCGATACGCTCGTTTTAGTGCTGACAGTAGCCGCCGGAGTAGGGATTTTCTTGATTCTCGCAATAGTCAGAATTTTATTCCGCATAAGCCTTTCAAAGATGCTGATAATTCTTTATATATTTATATTCGGTATGTCATTTTTCGTGCCGAATAATTTTATAGGCATAGCGTTCGATTCCGGCGGGGTGACTACGGGTCCAATCACCGTCCCGTTTATACTTGCGGTCGGTCTTGGAATCGCGTCGGTGCGCGGCGACAAAGACTCTATGGAAGACAGCTTCGGTCTTGTAGCCCTGTGCAGTATCGGACCTATTCTGACTGTCTTAATTCTGGGGATATTCTTCAAGCCCTCTGACGGTCAGTACGCCGCCGCGCCTATTCCCGATATTGTCACAACAAGAGACGCCGTATTTGAATTTATACGCGGCATACCGGCGTACATAGAAGAAGTTGCGCAGTCGCTTCTGCCTTTATTAGCCGTGCTTATTGTTTTTCAGATCGTCACAAGACGTTATCATAAACGTCAGCTTCTCCGAATAATTATCGGTCTCATATACGTCTATTTGGGATTGGTTCTGTTTATGACCGGGGTAAATATCGGATTTATCCCAATCGGTCAGTCATTGGGAGCGGATATCGCGAAATCGTCAATGCGGTGGCTTCTCATACCGTTAGGAGCCGTAATCGGCTATTTTATAGTCGCGGCGGAACCGGCCGTAATTGTGCTGAAAAAACAGGTGGAAGAAATATCCGGCGGAGCTATCCCCGGAAAAGCCGTTCAGACTTATTTATCTATTGGCGTTGCAATTTCCCTTGCGATTGCCATGCTGAGAGTTCTGACGAGCGTTTCGATTTATTTTATATTAATCCCCGGATATATTATCGCGCTTATTTTAACTTTTTTCGTGCCGAAGATTTTTGTGGGCATAGCGTTCGATTCAGGCGGCGTCGTAACGGGACCCATGACTTCGACATTCCTGCTCCCGTTTACCATAGGGTCGTGCGCGGACCCGTCCAAAATTATGACCGACGCTTTCGGGCTTGTCGCCTTAGTTGCAATGACCCCGCTTATCGCGGTTCAACTGATGGGCATTATATACAAAAACAAGATGAAACACCTTGCAGAAACCGAAGCTCAGGAACAAATTGACGAAGAAATCTTTGATTTTGAAAATTTTGAGGAGGATAACAATCAGTCCAAATGAATAATATAAATACAACTCCTAAAGTTCTGGTTACCATTATTGACCGCGGCGATACCAAACGCTTGGAAGAATTATTGAACGAAAAGCACGCGCATTTCAGATATATGTTTGACGGCATGGGAACCGCAAACTCTGAAATTTTAAAAGCGTTCGGACTGAGCGGAACGGAAAAAACCGTTTGCCTGTGTCTGGAAACGTCTATAAGAGCGCGTTCTGTCATGACGTCTGTTGTAGAGAGGCTGTCCCTCACAAAACCCGGAAACGGCATATCGTTTATTCTTCAGGTATCGGGAATAAGCGCGTCAATATCGCAGGTATTCGAGCGTATAAAGAATATGCGCAGCCAGTATGATTGTTATAATAAAAATGAAAGGCATGAAGATATTATGCAAAATATGCAAAAAAACCGACAGGAAACAGAAATATCCGGAATATCCGGGAGAACTGAAAATCCGGAGGACGACCGTTACGAATTAGTTGTTTCCGTAGTAAATCAAGGATTCAGCGAAATACTCATGGAATCGGCAAAAGCGGCGGGAGCTCGCGGCGGGACTATAATTCACGCGCGCAGAATGGGCGTTGACGAAGACGTGAAATTTTTCGGCATATCCGTTCAGGCGGAAAAAGAATTAGTCGCCATCGTCATACTCCGCAGCCGTAAAAAAGAATTGATGCAGGCTATAACAAAAGCATGCGGGATACATACGGGAGCGCACGGGATTGTGTTATCTCTCCCGATAGAAAGCTGCGCCGGTTTGGGTATGCACGATTTTGACGGGAAATTTCATGAAATTTAATCAAGTTGATAAAAAAATCTGACAAATTCTTTGAATTTGTCGATTTTTCAACAAGTTGATTATTAAAACAATGAAATCTGGTCTGTTTCGGGTATTTTCCCGAAAACTTTATTTCGCCTCAACGTATCGACGACAGTTTTTGTCAGTTTGGCTTTCTTCTGTATGTCCTCAACCGAAAATATCTCGCCGTTCTCGCGTATTGCGTCGTCGCGTATTTTAGCTATATTTTCAGCCGCGTTTTCCCCTACCCCGTTCAGCGAGGACAGCGGAAGCCTGATTTTCCCGTCCTCTATTTTATATTCAAACGCCGCCGATTTATATATGTCAACTGGCAGGAATTTTAAGTTTCTCGCGTACATTTCAAGAACCAGAAGCATCGCAGTCATAATATCTTCTTCTTTTTTAGTCGCTTCTATGCCTTTTTTCTCAGTTTCCTCTATGCACTGCCTGATTTTATCCCTGCCCGACAACGCAAGCTCGGCGTCAAATCCTTCGGGCTGTACGGAAAAATACGACGCGTAAAACTCTAAGGGCTTATATACTTTAAACCAGCCGAGACGCATTGCCGCGATTATATACGCCGACGCATGCGCTTTCGGGAACATGTATTTTATTTTTTTGCAGGAATCTACGTACCATTCAGGGACGTTGTGCTCCCGCATTATTTTTTCCCAATCCGGCGTGAGACCTTTGCCCTTACGCACGCTCTCGGTTATTATAAACGCCGTGCTGGAATCTATATTTTTGTGCATAAGATAAAGCATGATATCGTCCCTGAGTCCGATAACTTCGGGAAGCGTGCACGTATTGCTTTTTATAAGCTCCTGCGCGTTTCCGAGCCAGACGCTGGTTCCGTGGGATAATCCGGATATTTGCAGCAAATCCGCGAAAGATTTGGGTTTTGTTTCAAGAATCATCTGCCTTACGAATTTTGTGCCAACTTCGGGGATACCGAAAGTCCCGAGTTCGTTATATATATCTTTCGAATTTACCCCGATTGATTTCGTCGAGATAAACAGTTCCATAACGTTTTTGTCGTTCATGGGCAAATCGCGGACGTCAATCCCGGTCATATCTTTTAAAACCCTGTATTTGGTCGGCACGTCGTGACCTAATAAATCCAGTTTTAAAATCGTGTCGTGAAGAAATTCGAAAGCGAAATGCGTCGTAACAACCCCCGATTTCACGTCGTCTGCAGGATGCTGAATCGGCGTAAAATCGTAAATCTCGTATTCGCGCGGCACGACTATAATCCCGCCCGGATGCTGTCCGGTAGTTCTCTTTACGCCCACGCAGTTTGTGACAAGCCAGTCAGTATGCGCTTTGTTTAAATTTATTTTCTTTTCCTCAAGATATTTCATTATAAATCCATAAGCGGTTTTATCGGCAAGCGCGCCTATTGTTCCGGCTCTGAACACATTTTCATGTCCGAAAAGTTCTTCCGTATATTTATGCGCGGTTGCCTGCACAGCTCCCGAAAAATTCAAATCTATATCCGGCGACTTTTCGCCTTTAAATCCCAAAAATGTCTCAAATGGTATATCCTGTCCTTCCTGCGCTAATTTTTCGCCGCACATAGGACAGTTTTTTTCAGGCAAATCGTAACCCGAACCATAAGAGCCGCCGGCGATAAATTCCGCCTTGAACCCGCAGGTTTTATTTTTGCAGTAATAATGCGGGGGGAGAGGATTGACTTCGGAAATCCCCGCCATAGTCGCCACAAACGACGACCCAACAGAACCCCTCGACCCCACCAAATACCCGTTTTCTTCGCTTTTTTTAATCAAATCTACGGCTATTATATATAAAACCGCGAATCCGTTGCTTATTATCGGGACAAGTTCGCGCTCCAACCTATCGGCTACTTCAGGCGGAAGAGGGTCTTTGTACATCTCCCGCGCGTTTTGATAGCATATTTCACGGAGTCTTTCTTCCGCGCCTTCCATTTTCGGCGTATAAGAGCCTTCCGGAATCGGGCGCACGTCTTCTATCATATCTGCTATTTTATTCGTGTTTTCGACCACTATTTCATACGCTTTTTCTTTTGGTATATAAGCGAATTCTTCGAGCATTTCTTCTGTCGTTCTGAAATACAACGGGATATGCTTGTCGGCGTCCTTGAAATTCATTCCTCGAAGTAAAATTTTGCGAGCGATTTCATCGTGTCTGCGCAAGAAATGCACATCCCCCGTCGCGACTACGGGCTTGTTGATTTTTTCGCCAAGCTCGATTATTATTTTGTTGTAATTTTTAAGGGTTTCTTCGTTTGGAACAACTCCGTCGTTTACAAGAAACATATTGTTTCCGATTGACTGCACTTCAAGATAATCGTAAAACTCCGCGATTTGCTTTAGATCATTTTCTTTTTTTCCCTCAACTACGGCTGTAAATAATTCCCCCGCCTCGCACGCCGAGCCGATTATTATGCCGTCCCTATAATGCGCTAAAACTGACTTTGGTATCCGCGGCTTTTTATAAAAATGGTCCAGATAACTCGCCGATACTATTTTATACAGATTTTTTAAACCCGTTTTATTTTTCACGAGCAAAATTATATGATAGTTTTGTTTCTCCGCGCCGCCCGCAGTCTCGTTCATCTCAAAAACGGTCGAAACCCCGAAAGATTTAAGCTGCTCTGTCATATTCATGAAAATCTGCGCGAGGGCTCTCGCGTCGTCGCACGCTCTGTGATGGTGAAAATCTTTTATTTTATAAAAGTTTACAAGAGTGTCAAGTTTATGGTTTTTCAGGTCTTTATTTATATTTCTCGACATTGCGACGGTGTCGAGATACGGATTTGTAAAACTGTATTTGCACAGTTCCGAGTATCGTTTTATAAAACTTATGTCAAAACTCGCGTTGTGCGCGACAAGCATGTCATGTCCCGCAAAATCGAGAAAACTCCGCAGGGCTTTTTTTATTTTCGGCGCGTCTTTCACCATTTCGTCGGTTATCCCCGTCAAATCCGTTATTTCTTTTGATATGGGCTGTTCGGGATTTACGAACGTGTTGAATTCCTCGATGATTTCCCCCGCTTTTATCCTGACTGCGCCGATTTCCGTCATCGCGTGTTTAAACGGCGATAATCCCGTAGTTTCTATATCGAACACAACGAAAGTATCCTCGCTGAACCGCGCGTTTACGTTTCCGAAAACAGAGTGGTCGGAATCGTCTAAAAGATAGCCCTCAAGTCCGTATATGACTTTGAAGCTTTCGCCGTCTTTTAATTTGAGTTTCTCTTTTTGAATCATAGCTTCGGGAAATCCCTGAACGTTACCATGATCCGTGACTGCGACTGCCGTATGCCCAATATCGCGGGCGTATCTCACAATCTCGTCGGGTTTTATAGTGGCGTCCATACTCGACATTGTTGTGTGCAGATGTAGTTCTATACGTTTTTTTTCGGCTGTGTCGATTTTTATAATCTCTTTTGTTTTAAAAACAGATTCAAGATTTATGCAGAGTTCTTCGTCGAAGTCGTTATACGCCGTTTCACCGGTAATTATTACGCAATCTTCCGGATTTATATTATTTAAAATTTTTGACGCTTCTTCGTTTGTTCCGATGAATCTTGTTGAAATCGAGGAGTCGTAATTTGTGATTTTCATGTTTACGCTTTTCTTGCCCGTCCTGCGCATATCTTTTACGTCTATGTCAAAGACCCTGCCGCATGTTACGGTGAAGCCGCCATTTTTGGAATTATATATCATATCGCCGTCTACCGCGCTGATTGGCGCTATATCGTCCGGAATGATTTCCTCAAATTCATTTTCATTACCGGATTTATTGAATACAGGCTTTTTTACGTTGAAATCTATTTTTAAATATCCGGCTTGCAGAATATTTTTTTCTTCGTCATAAGTACAAGTTGAGGGGGTATCAGAGTTATTAAGATTATTAATTTTTTTAAGATTTATGGAACGATTAGACTTATTAAAATTATCAGTTTCGACGGGGCTACTTTCCAAAACGGACAAATTATTCGTTTTGGCGTAGATTTTTTTCTTTTTTTCTTCGCGGATTTCCCGTTCCTCGGCTTCTTCCTGCATTTGCCGCGCTTTATGCGCCTCAGCTTGGACTTTTCTTGCGACCGCTTCGATTTCGTCGATATTTTTTTTCGTATTTATAATATCCTGCTCGTCGTTTTTATAGAGCGCGGTTACGCCGCCGAGTGTTATATCTGCGGCAAAATCAAATTCGCTCGCAATTATTTTCTTCAGCAAATCTATAAATTTTGCGGCGTCTTCAAGATAATTTTTGCCGCCGTGGGCAAGATATATTTTTATATTATAACCGTCTTCAAACTTTATTCCGCTGTCGTTCAAAAAACACGTATTCGCAGTATGTATTTTTGCCTCCGCCACTATTTCCTGAAAATAATCTTCGCAGAAAAGTTCTTTTTTGTATTTTGGCAGAAAAGACATTTTGCTTAAATTATACGTCTCGCATAATTTCTGCTCTATTCTATGTAAAAAATCTTTTTCGATAAGATTGTCAAAACTCAGATGCACGTCGATTAATCTTTTTTCCCTGTCCGCGAAAATTTTTATATCCGACGCGCGGTTTAAGATATTTTTTTCCATTTCAGTCGGGAAATATTTATTAAATATGTCAAAAAAAACTTTCTCATCTTTTCTTCTCAAATTGTTAAAATTCGCAGAATTTATATTTATATTATTTTCGGCCAATTGCGACAATTTTTATTCCTCCGTTATATTATCTCTGATTTTCTGTATGTATCAACTCATTTAAATCGCCGTATTTTTCTTCGCACATGATTTCTTTCTCTATATATTCGCCGTTATGCCAATATGTCTTATACCCTTTTTTTGATTTATCGCTTTTTATTAATCTGTATTTGTCGTTAATGACTTCCAACGCTGTGCAGTCTTCCAGTGCCGCCGCCGTCCAGCCGTCAAGATTCCGCATCATTTCTTTAACTTCTTCTTTTCTCCCGTCCTTGCCATAATGCGGACGGTGCGCGCAATTAATCAAGCCTAATCCTCTGATTGACAAATCAGGATTTATATATGTAAACCAGCACATTGAACCTGCGCTTATTCCGGACAATACAACACCTCTGTCATATGCCTTCAAAAGCAGTTTGTCAACGCCTTTTTCGCGCCACAATTCCAGCATCATTTTAGTATTGCCGCCGCCGACATATATAATATCCGCCGATAAAATTTTATTTTCCAATTCTTGCTGTGAATAATCGGTTTTAGTCAATGTCAGATTATCTGTTATACACCCGAATTGCCCGAAATTTTTACTGATAGTTTCATAGTATAATTCACTGTCTGAAGAAGCCGTGCCAATGAATAACAATTTGGGATTATTTTTCGCAGCTAACTCGGCTATCCTTTTGTCAATTTCAAATGTTTCATAAGGGTATCCCGGTCGTCCGTTTTCTCCCCCGCCTACAGCAACAATTTTTTTATCCCCCATAATCATTCCTCCTCTATTATCTTCTCTACTTCCGACATCAATATATCCACAGCGTCGCACGCAGGGATTTTCGTCACGGCTTCGCCGTGCCTGAACAGCAAAAATTCGTTCACGCCGCCTGCAATTCCAATGTCGGCTTCCCTCGCCTCTCCGGGTCCGTTCACGCCGCAGCCCATGACGGCGATTTTTATTTTTCTGTTATTCTTGATTTTCTTCTCAATCGCGATTAACTTCTTTTCGACTTCGTTTGCTACGGCTATAACATCGGCTCTGCAGCGTCCGCAAGTCGGGCATGATATTATATTTATGGATTTATCGTATAATCCGAGGGATTTCAAAATCGAAATGCCCTCGTAGACTTCCAGAACCGGCGCGGCTGTCAGCGACACCCTGATTGTGTCGCCTATGCCCCTTTGTAAGAGACTGCCGATGCCTATCGCGTTTTTGATAAGCCCGATATGCGCAGTCCCTGCCTCCGTGACGCCTATATGCAACGGATAATCGCACATTTCAGACAGCATTATATTTGTCTGAATCATCTGGTCAACATCAGACGACTTTACCGACACAACTATGTCGGTAAAATCGTATTTTTCCAAAAGTTTTATATTGTACATCGCGCTTTCCGTGAGGGCTTCTGCTGTGGGACTCCCGTGCTTTGCCAATATCGGGGCTTCGAGCGACCCGCCGTTTACCCCTATCCTTATGGGGATTTTTTTCGCCCTGCATACTTCCGCTACTATTTTTACCCTGTCCTCGCTGCCGATATTTCCAGGATTTATCCTGATTTTATCGATTCCGGCATATGCCGATTCAAGAGCCAATCTGTGATTAAAATGTATGTCGGCGACAAGCGGCACATCGTAATTTTTATCGACTGCCGCAAGTTCTTTCAGTTTCGCAATCATTCTGACGTTTGCGGAATCCACGACCGCCATTCTGACAATATCGCACCCCGCGTGTTTCAACGCGGCGATTTGATTTTTCAGCCCCTCGAAATCGTCCGGGCAGGCGTTGACCATGGATTGCACGCTTACTTTACTGTCCCCGCCTATTGTCACATTGCCGACTTTTATCTCTTTTGTTTTTCTTCGTTTTATCATAAATTTATTACCTGTTCATCTGTAAAGCTAATCGGCTTTATATTTTTAATTTAATTTTAAGATTTGTAAAGTATTGTAATTTTACACTATTAATTTTATCTTAAATTTCTATCCTACCACCAATTTCAAAATATCTTTATATGTTATAAAAATCATAAACAGAATCAAAACCGCAAATCCCGCTAAATGCACATATCCCTCGTATTCCGGCTTGATAGGCTTTCTTCTGACTAACTCTATCAGCAGAAATACAATTCTTCCGCCGTCAAGCGCAGGGATAGGAAGCAAATTCACCACTCCCAAATTCATAGTTATAAGCGCAATCAGGAATAAAAATCCCGTCGCGCTGCCCCCTGTTTTACCCTCTGCGACGTCGCGGGCGGAATTTCCGATAGTTTGGGTTACTCCGACAGGTCCGGATATTTGGTCCACTCCGTATTTTCCGGTTATCATATCAAAAAACGACGACCATGTCATATCTATTGTTGAAAGCGACTGGTAAAACGTCTGCTCTATCTTTAGAGGCAAAGTCGCGTTCTCTACTTCGGTTGTAAAATCTATAGTTCCGTATGTCATTCCGCTGTCTGTAGCTGTCGGGAACTGTACGCCGTACAAAACAATCTTCTGATCGTTGCGCAAAACAGTCACATTTACGGGATCTTTTCCCTCTCTTATTAACTCGTACGCCAGATCGTTGTATATATTTATTCTTTTGCCGTTTACTTTCAGGATTGTGTCGCCTTCCATTATCATTTTATTTGACGTCGCTGTGGCGTCAAACCGGCTGACAGTCATCGAATAAAAACCTTTTGCTCCCGATACAATCACCGCCATTATCACAAATCCCAGAATAAAATTCATAAAAGAACCGGCAACCAATATTATAAATCTCTTCCAAACAGGTTTTTTATATAACGCGTTTTCAGAATCCGACTGTTCGTCTTCGCCCGCCATTGTTACCGCGCCGCCCATAGGAATCGCGCGGATAGCATAAACCGTTTTATATTTTTTGCTTCTGACAGAAAAAACTTTAGGACCCATCCCTATGGCAAATTCCTTAACTTCAGCGCGCATTAGTCTTGCCGAGAGGAAATGCCCCAATTCGTGAACAAAAATAAAAACGCCCAAAATCAGCAGCGGTATTATAATATTGAATAAAGCGATATTAAGAACCGATATAAAACTTTCCATAAATTATTTTTTACTACACCTCCGTATAAAAACTGATAATATAATATTTATGCGGATTTAAATATATTTAGAAACAAAATTTCTTTTTACATCTTCCGCGGATTCTATTATATCATCTATATTCGGATTTTTTATATTTTTATGTTCCCAGTCTGCGACGGTTTTTTTTACCGAATCAAAAATATCAAGGAACTTTATTTTCTCTTTTAAAAACAACCCGACGGCAATTTCGTTCGCCGCATTCATGACTGCGGGCAGAATACCGCCTTCTTTGATTGCAAATCTCGCAAGTTCCGGAAATATAAACGTTTCGTCGTCAGGTTTTGCGAAACTCAGGTTTTTTAATTCTGTCAAATCAAGTTCTTTACATTTGCTTTTCTCCCGTTTCCCGCCGCTATTATTATACGTTAGCGCATACTGTATGCACAGTTTCATATCCGGCAGACTAAGCTGCGCTTTGACTGATTTATCTATAAACTGAACAAGCGAATGGATTATGCTTTCCCTGTGAATTATTATATCCACATTATCCGGAGATACATCAAATAAATGACAGGCTTCGATTAATTCCAAGCCTTTATTCATCATTGTTGCCGAATCTACTGTAATTTTTTTACCCATTTTCCATGTCGGGTGACGTAACGCGTCCGCGACTGTTACTTTCTGCAAATCTTCTCTTTTTCTGCCATAAAACGGTCCACCCGAAGCTGTCAGAATCAGCTTTTCTGTATCCTGTTTGTTTTCCCCCTGAATACACTGCCAAATAGCACAGTGTTCGCTGTCTATCGGGAGTATATCTGCGCCGCTTTTTTTTGCTTCTGCCTTAACTATATCGCCTGCGGCGACGAGCGTCTCTTTATTCGCAAGCCCGACGCTTTTTTCCGCTCTGATTGCCGTCAAAGTCGGTCGAAGTCCTATTTCCCCCATCAATGCGTTTATCACATAATCCGTTTTTTCATGCGACGCAATAAAATTTATGCCGTCAATGCCGCTCAAAATCTTTGTGGATGTATCTTTTAATTTTATTCTTAAGTCGTTTGCACTACTCTCGTCATATACGACACAAAACTCCGGCTTGAATTTTCTGACTTGATTTTCCAAAAGTTCGACGTTATTATTCGCGCATAATGCAAATACATTGTAATCCCCGCTGTTTTCGCCGCGCATACTGCGCATTTCATCTATGACTTCGAGCGACTGCGTCCCGATTGACCCGGTTGAGCCCAATATTGTTATGTTTATTTTTGACTGCCCCCTTGTGTTTTATCATTATCCCGTTCTCTGACATAATGCCTGTATTCCAATGGTGTTCTCTCTTTTTTTATAATAACGTTTTCACATACAGCAGACAAAGCTTTTAATTTATCTTCAAGGATTGGCTGCAAACAAACGGGAATATGGTCGTTATGAAATCTATGCAAAGCTACGCACTCTTTACATTTTCCATACCAGTCGCAAAGCGTATTCGGACAAGTGCATTTTGTGATTTCCGGGTCAGCCGCTAATTTTCTGTTTTGCAACGCAAGTTCATAATATTCTTCTTTGGTTCGCACTATTTTTCCCCCGTTTCATAAAATAATCCTTACGTAAACAGCCCGTATGCGTTGACTTTCAGGAATATCGCTCCGATAAGCATAATCACCGGCGCAACCGCCAAAACGCTGTCAACCCTGTCTAAAATCCCGCCGTGCCCCGGAAATATAGAACCGAAATCTTTTACGCCGTAATTCCGTTTTATCGCCGACGCCGACAAATCTCCAAGCTGCGCAATAACAGACGTCACAACTCCGGCAAGCGTAAGAAGTATATAATTCGGAATGGCGTCAAATCTGTGCATCGCGGAGATTATAAACCCATATACCACAAAA
>WQYZ01000126.1 GCA_009780985.1 Oscillospiraceae bacterium
CGGATTCTAAAAACGGAGAGACCCACAGTAAAATTATGAAAACGGCTAAAATATTTGATAAATATAAAGTCGATTATAATACTCTTACGGTAATAACCGCGCAGACGGCAAAACATATCGAAAAAATATATAATTACTACAAAAACTGCGGGTTTTTATATCTGCAGTTTATACCATGTCTCGATCCTCTGAACGAAGAACGGTTTAAAGAGGTTTATTCTCTTGCCCCCGAACTGTACGAAAAATTTTTAATCACTCTGTTTAAACTCTGGTATAACGATTTTATGACCGGTAATTATATCAGCATCCGTTTTTTTGACAATATAGTAAGGATTGCGGCGGGTTATCCCGGCGAACAGTGCGGAATGACCGGAACATGCGAGGGGCAGTTTGTAATTGAATCGGACGGAAGCGTTTTCCCGTGCGATTTCTACTGCGTCGATAACTGGAAAATCGGCAGTATATTTGCCGCGACATTCGATGAACTAAAAAATTCCCCGAATATGCGGAAATTTCGCGAGACTTCGCGATACTCTGACTTTTCGCAGCCCGAAGCTGAAAAATGCGGGACGTGTAAAGTATTTTATCTTTGCATGGGCGGATGCCGCCGCGACAGGGACAATAAAAAAGACGGCTCGGCGGGAAGAAATATATACTGCGAGGCATTATATAATTTCTATTCTTTCGCCGAACCGTATTTGGAGAAAATTATGAAAAAAATCAGAAATTAACGCGTTTATTTTGTAACCCTCACAGTCATATTGCCGTCTTTATCGCATGTGAGTTCTATGTTAAACGTCGTTTTTGTGAGCGCGCTGCCTATTGTCAGTATACTTGTCACGTATGAGTCGTCCGCCGCCGTTTTAACCAACGGCGAAGAAAAAACTATAAAATCTTTCGCGGACGCTCCCAGATTTACGAGCTGATCGGAACATGAAACCGTTTTCCCGTCCCATCTTGAATACATAGACATGTTGCCAGCAAAACTGTCAACTACAGCATTGTTCAAATCTTTTATCGAAAACGAGACTTCATTCCACAAATCGGTTATATTCATATTAGACTTGAATATTTGCAGACGAAGTTCGAGATAAAAACCGTTTTTTAAACTTATTTTCTGATATTTCCCGTCAATTCCGTCTAAATTGTTTATATCAACCGACGCTTTTATTTCATACGGCGCAACTGCCGCGATAGAATTAAAGAGTTTTTTTACTTCTTCGTTTGACAAAACGGTGTATCCGGGTAGACCGCCGTTGTTGTAATCCAACGGAACATACGGATTATTTTTAAGACTCTCAGTATATTTTTGATTTTCAAGAGCTTTGTTTAACGGCATGACCTGCGACGAGGCGAACCCTTTTTTAGTGCACGATATCTGCAAAACAAGATTGTTAATTGTCGTGCCGTTTATCAAAAGATTCGGGGTTATATATGCGTCGCATGTGGTCGGCGTAGCCAAACCTACCCTTTCCAATATCGACGGCATATTTGTGTCGGGAGCCCCTCCCGTCAGAGCGATATTGGAAAAACTCAATTGCTTTAACTCCGAAGTTACGCTTGCAGAAAAACCGTCTATGCCGACCTGCTTAAGATAATCATAACCGAAACGTCCGTTTAAATTTATATCTGCGATTTGCTCGCTTTTTGCGTTGACATATACTATATCTACCATAATCTGTTTAAAGAACAAAAACCCCGCTCCTACATCGTCCCAATACGGCGCAACCCCGCCGACTTTTCCTTCCCAGTACGGGCTGTTTCTGTTATTGAACATCCCGGTCCCATTTTCTTTTTCTTCTGCCATAGTATCGTTGTCGGTTCTTGTGACTATTTCGACGGCGTAATCATATTTGAGCGGATAACGCACTATCTGATAATCTTTGCCGGATCTGGTTTCGGATATGCTGTAATCAGCAGAGGACAGTGCCTCAGCAAAATTTTTCAAATCCGTATCCGTGAAATTATCCGGATTTATTGATTTATAGCCCACTCGCGCGCCCATAGAACCCTGACTGTCGGCTGCGACAATGGGCCACGCGTAAACGCGCACGCTCATAATTACCGTAGCAACCACGGCGATTATCAGCATATATACAATATACATAATATTTTTCAGACGCTTTTTATCCATTTTAACCCCGTTCCTTATATTTGTATTTTAAATTTAATCCGCATTTTCCGGCATATTACAATTTCCGTTGCGTATTGAATCAGTACTCAGTTTTACCGACATTGACGTATTGTCGTCGAATAATATATTCACCTGATTTATGCCATAATCGTAATAATATATAACCGTTTTGACTTTCATATCGTCCGGCAAAACATATGAAGAACCGAAAAGATTTATTTTCTCAGCCTGTTCAAATTCTGCTATAGTATCGTACTGGCGTATGCCGTAATCTTCGTTTTCCAAAACGTCCGAGCCGTCTAAACTGCTTGAATTATCTGCGCTATCTGTAATATTCGCATTATCCGTTTGCTTATTATTCATAAGACTTGAAACAGTGTCAGACATAGAGTTATATATCCCGCCCAAAATATTTATATTAAATGCAGACGAAAATACGATTTGAAGTCCGACGAAGATTGCGATGCACGCGGCTGATATTTTAAATATCCTGCCGTTTTTATTCCGGAAAATTTTTTTCATTGTCTTTTGTTCGTCCAAATACTCTAAATATCCTAAATACTCAAACTTTTCGGACTTTCCGGATATCGGGTCTATTATATTCAATCTATCTATTATTTCGTCAATTTTATCCGTATCTCCATGTTCTTCGGCAATACGCAATTCCCGGTTTAATTTATTTATTTCATTCTGACGTTCTTTTTCGGAGTTTAATATTTTGAGCAATAACTCTTTTTTATCGCAAACGTCATATTTTTCATTATAATCTATATTATTCATGTAAAATCTCCTCCAATAACTTTCTTATTTTTTTCATCAGCCTGTAATTGAATTTTCTCAGAGCTTCATAATTCTCGTTCCAGTTCTCGGCGATTTTTTTGACGGATAATCCGTCAGTAAACTGGCATAATATGAGCTCTCTTTCTTTCTCGGACAATTCAGCCATTATTTCGTCCAAAACTGTTGTGTCTTTAAACTCCTCATAAGAAAATTTATTGAAATATTCGTTTATTAAAAAATCATTTTCATCTTCCGTTACATTTTCAGACAGTTTTTTTTCGTTATTTTTTATTTTTTTATTTTTTTCGCGATGTCTTAAATAAAAGATTTTCGCGGTTTTATAAAACCACGCCTTAGGATTGGAATGAGACTGCAGAATTTTTTTGCTTTTTGCGGCGTATTCATATGTATCCTGGATTATTTCTTCGGTTAAATATATATCCCCGTCTGCGAGCCGGAAAATATAATTTTTTAAATTTCCGTATGTATCCTCGCACAACTGTGAAAAATCTGCGTTTGTTTTTTTATCTTTATTTTTTACTGTAATTTTGTCGGGAATACTATCGACATTATCTGTTATAAACAATTCAAACATAAAGTTTTATTCCTCAAATTTTCGTATCATTTCAATCCATTACTAATTATATAACACTTTTAAGAATTAAAATGGGACATATTTTAAAAAAAATAAAAAAGAATTGACAATATACGTTTTTGGTGATAAAATATATATATAAGATAAAATAAAAATTTAATTTCAGAAAGGATTAATTATTATGTCAGAAAACAATACATATAAACAATTCCCAAGAACAGAAGTTGCGGGAGTAAGCCTTCCCCGTATGCTTATAGGCACAAACTGGATAGTCGGCTACAGCCACACAGGTCACGCCGCAGATATGGACATAAGAACCACAAACGCAACTCCCGAAGACGTTTTCCCGACTCTCAAAACTTTCACAAATTACGGAATAAACGCAATTCTGGGAGTTACCAGCATAGACAAAATACTCGTGGATTCCATAAAATATTTCCAGGACAAAACCGGCATAGAACTTATTCAAATCGACACCCCCTGGATGAATATGGACGATAACGCGACCGCAAGAGCGGAGGCTGAAGCCGTAATCAAAAACAGCGCGAAATCCGGGGCAAAATTCTGCTTCCCGCACCATTCCAGCGTGGAACAGCTCATAAATAAAAATAAAAGAACCATGGACAGACTTCCCGATTATCTCTCGATGATACGCGACAACGGAATGATTCCCGGACTGTCATGCCATATGCCTGAATGCATCGTATACTCAGACGCAAACGGCTATGACGTTCAGACGTACATCCAGCTTTTCAACTGCATGGGATTTTTAATGCAGACTGAAATCGAGAGCGTAATCCAGATTATCCACAATGCTAAAAAACCTGTCATGACGATAAAACCCATGGCGGCAGGCAGAGTTTCCCCATATGTGGGGCTTACGTTCAACTGGAATGTTCTGCGCCCGCAGGATATGATAACCGTCGGTATCAAAACATTCTACGAAGCGTATGAAGATATAGAAATCTCGTTTGCAGCGTTTGAAAAAAGACTCCCCGACTTAGAAGGCAGAAACAGTCCGCACAAAACCGACGTTATAAAATAAATTTATATCAAACACAAATATATGAATATGTGCATACGGACGGGATTTCTCCCGTCCGTGATTTTTTAATTATATGCGTATTATTGATTTATGCTGTCATATAAATCGAGAATATCCTGCAATTTTTTCTCGGCTTTAGGTTGATTTTTCTCTATGTATGACGCAAATGTATCCGGGGTTTTTGCATCGACTAAAAGAGTCTGGTAAACGTCGAATGTCGGAATATCGTAAAGCAGCCCGAAATCGTACACTACGCCGGCTGATATTAAATCCAGCATTTTTACAGATTCGTCGTCCCGCGAATATTTTGTTTTAAGCGAAACTTCGTAATATGCCGGCACAAGCTGTTTATAACTTTCCGCGCACAAAGCCTCTATGATTTTGCCCGTCCTGTCTAAGTCGGCTTCATATTTTGGAATAGCCATGGCGGAAGCGTGTTCGTTTATCATTGTAAGATACTTTTCCTGCGTTTCATCATATTTCGGCATAGGAAGTATGCCGTAGTCAAACGCGGCGTTTCTGTATTCCGGAGTACATAAAACTCCGACGCGGTCGCTTAAAAATAACGCGTTGCCCGATGAGAAAAGAGATTCCTGATCCGCCGAGCCTTTATTTCCGAAATCAATAGTGTTTTTATTCGAGCGTATCGCGGAGCCGACATTATTGTAAAACAGGCTATAAACTTTGTCAAGCAGATTCGAGTTGTGTTCAGTATATAAATCGTAGTACGGCAGACCGTCCGCGCCTTTTGTAGTCACATGCGCGCCGCCCGCCCACATCCAGGCATATGCGCTGCCCCATGCGTCTGACGTAAAGCCATATAAGTCGCCCGAATCTCTTTTCCCGTCGCCGTTTACATCTACATAGCAGTTCTTTACGATAGAATCCAGAGCGTCAATAGTCCATCTGTTTTCGTCAACCATTTTATATGGGTCTTCGAGCCCGAATTTTTCCAATAAATCTTTGTTGAACATAATAAACGCCGCTTCGCCTACAACTCCGGAAAAAATTATATCGTTCATAGCTAAATACGATTTGCCGTCGATTGTAAAAGCGTCCATAGCGTCTTTAATCCACCACGGTTTTGACATGTTGATATTTGGAAGGGAGTTCCAGTCGTCAAACAAACCCTCCGCGGCTACGTCCGCAACCTGCGTAGACCATGAGACGACTAAATCGAAATCGTCGGAACCGGCTAAAACCGATTTTTTCGCATATGCCGCGACTGCCGCCTCGTTGGTTTGCCCGTCGGGATAAGGCAGACCGACTATATTTAAATTAAATCTGTCTTCTACCGTCTTGTTTCTCATGTATAAAGCGTCGTTTATGACATCTCCGTTTTCCGCTTCAGTTGCAATTTCGATTTTGTGAACGTCATACTCCGCCCAGGTTCCTCTTTGACAGCCGTTTCTGTAAAGAATCCTGAAATTATATCCGCCGTAATCATCGGGTGTCAAATCATCGCTCACGGCAAGACGTTCGTCCTGGGCGGACAATGTCGTTTCGGCGGTGCTGTTTCCCTGATTATCAGAATTGTTGTCATTGCCGTTATTTGTATTTGAGTTGCTATTTGACGAGCAGGCAGATAAAATCACACACATAATAAATATTGTGAATATTATAAACGCAGTCAGTTTTGTTTTTTTGTTCATAAATTAATTTCTCCCAACTTTTATATTTTAAAATAATTTTATAACGCCCCGTATTTATCATAAACCTCGCGTAAAGTCTTGCCCGCGAGAAGCTCTTTGCGCGACAAATTTTCACGCTCCGCCTTTTCTTTGGCTGTATCAAACAGTTTGGATTCGATAGTCTTGGGAATCACGACTATGCCGTCAAAATCCGCGAATATTATATCGCCGGGATTTACCGTCACTTCCCCGCACCGCACAGGCACGTCATACGCGGTCACCACTCCCCTGCCCTTGCTGTCAAGCGGACGTATGCCCGCGTAAAATACCGGAAATTTCATCTCTTTAATCCGCAAACAATCTCTGATTTGGCTGTCGCAGATACAGCCCGCGACGCCTTTGAGCTTTGAAACCGTAGACATCAGTTCGCCCCACGGCGCGTTTGTTCCGGCGTAATCCGTCGAGTGAACCGCAACGTCGCCTTCGCGCAACGAATCCATCGCCTCGATTTCAACGCCGTATGGCGGATCGGCTTCGTAGTCTATTTCCATCCACCTGAAAGTGCGCGCTCTGCCAACAATCGTACAGCACTCTCCGTCCAACGGGCGAAGCCGCTGGTGCATTGCCTGATTGCGATATCCAAGCTCGTCCAGAATATCGCATACAACCGCGGTGTATAAATTTTCTTTTATCCATTTGAATAGTTCTCTGTCTGAATCTGTCATATATGCCTCCTTTTTTCGCTATATTTTTATTGATTATACTCTGCTAAATCCCATTGCAGATTTTACTATTTCTGCTTGTTGTTTTGATGTAAGCAATTCTAAAAGTTTGAACGCAACTTGCGGAGCTGTTTCGGGACAGTAAGAAGTAATAATATTTTCATCAACTACAATCGGCTCATTTACTAAATTTACTCCAAATGCCTTTAACTGTTCTTGCCTATAACCTCCGTTTAAGTGATATGTTGTAGCCTTGCGGTTTTGTAAAACGCCGCTTTTCCCAACTGGCAAAGATCCAACACATACCGATGCGATAGGTTTTTTCCCTAAATCAAAATGTTTAATTACTTCCAAAAAATTTTCATTATATGCTTCTTCATAAAAACCGTATTCTTCAAAACCCCCGGGAATAGCCAATGCGTCATAATCAGCGGAATTTATATTATCTATCAATGTGTCAACAATTACAGGAATATTAAATGCACTTACAACCTGCTTCTGAAATCCGCATGTAACAACATGAGTATCATACCCGTAATCATTTTGCGCCCAACCCATAATGTCTATAAATGGACTAAATTCCATTGTTTCAAAGCCTTTTGCCAATAATATTAAAGTTTTCATCTTTTACCTCATTATTATATAAAAATTTTTATATAGCTGTATGTTTGACATTCGACCGAGAAACAAAACACCCGCCGTCTGCGGACGGCACCCTCTTTACTAAAGAGGGCAAAGTTAATACTCGTTATATGCGTCTATATAATTTTGTATTGTTTCGCATACTTTATTGAAAGATGTTTCCATTTCCACGTTTGTAAATCTCATAACGTGTAAATCCAAACTTTCGAGTAAATCTGTGCGTATGTTGTCATATTCCAATCCGTCACTTGTGTAATGCTGGCTTCCGTCAATTTCGATGACAAGTTTTTTCGACGGGCACAAAAAATCAACGATGTAACTGTCTATGGTTTTTTGTCTTGTAAAAGGGCAAGGATGTTTGCGTAAAAACTCATACCATAACTTGTTTTCCTGCGGAGTAGCATTTTTTCTCAGTTCCTGCGCTCGCAGCTTCAATTTTCTATTATACGGTAACATAATACTTCCTCATTATATTCGTTTCTTCCTTTGCCCTCTTTAGTAAAGAGGGTGTCGCCCGCAGGCGACGGGTGTTTTTTTCTTCCACTTTATTTCAATATTCTTTGTGCAAATTCTACACATTAACCCTATATCTTTTCACAGCCGCCTCGTCCACTTCAATGCCAAGCCCCGCCGTCTGCGGCACATTCATCATGCCGTTTTTGTCCATTTGAACCGGATTTTTTATAATATCCCGCAGCATAGGATTGTCGCTTACGTTGTATTCTAAAAACAGACTGCGCGGCAAAGCGGCGTTCACATGCAGACTCGCCGCCGTCAATAAATCTGTGAGCCATGCGTGAGGACAAACGTCAATACCCGCGTATTCCGCTTCCCACATGATTTTGCGTACCTGCGTAAATCCGCCGCAGCGGGATATATCCGGCTGTACTACGTCAATGCCGCTCTCAACCAATTTGCGGAATCCCCAGCCTGCGGCTTCCTGTTCGCCAGCCGCAAGACGCGTTGATATTCCCGCTTCTTTCACTTTTTTATACCCCTCGTAACATTCGGGGTGAAGAAAATCTTCAAACCAGTAGATATGATATTCTTCCAACGCCCTCAAAAGTTCTATTGCGTCATACGCGCTTCTGTTATGCTTCCACCCTGCGTCAACCATTAAATCAACATCGTCGCCCACAGCTTCCCTCGCCGCTTTTACAAGCGCAATGTCGTTTTTGCGGTTCTCGCCGAATACTCCCCAGCCGAATTTTATCGCAGTGAATCCTTTTTCGAGATAATATTCGCACGCTTTTTTTATATCGTACGACGTAGGTCTGAACAGAGTCGAAGCATACGCCCTGACTTGAGCCCTGTAACCCGCGCCGAGAAGTTTATATACAGGCACATTGAACGCTTTGCCGATTATATCATAGCACGCAATATCAAAACCCGACAAAACCTGCATAGCGACCCCGCGCCGCCCGTAATATATTGTACCGCGATATATTTTATCCCACAGACGTTCCGTTTCAAGCGGGTCTTCGCCGACGACAAGCTCGCGCAGTCCCTCGAAAAGCCCGCTACCGGTTTTAGGCGCGTTTATCGTCGCCGCCGCTATATGCGGCGCAGTTTCCACGTCCGACCAGCCGATAATCCCCTCGTCGGTTGTGACTTTCAACAAAAAGCAATACGCGACCCCGGACGCTTCTTCACTTCCCTGAGGATTTAAATAATCTTTATTTGATTGGAGAACAAATCCCTCGACATCTGTTATTTTCATGTGTGAATACCTATGTTATTATTTATTAATTTATAAAATTTGTTTGATGAATAAAGTGCTTATTTCCTTCAAATATCGCTTGATTTAATTTTATATGCTTTGCTTATAATTACGGCAGAAAGTCTTTTTGAGTTTATTATCATATCAAGAGCTTGTTCTAATGCGTTTTTGTCGTTGATTATTCTTGACGCACAGCTTATACGAGTTATTTGTCCACCTAATTTAGTTGCTTTGGGGTTATCATCAAGCAATTTTTGTGCAAGGATTTTCTTATCCGCACAATTTTTAAAATCGTAAAAATAATTTATAAATATTTCTTTGCCAACCGAATTTAAAAGTCTTTCAGTGTCCATATTAACAAGCACCCCCACTAATATTTATATTTTCTGTTTGTTTATTTCAAAAAATCATACTCACTTTCAAAGTTTCGCTTGTTTTATCCGACGCGAGAGCAAACGCTTTTTTATATTCGTTAAACGGCAGTTCGTGGGTGATTACATCCGAAATTCTGCTTTTTGACAGTATATCCATAGCGTCGTCGAGATAATCCATATCATTGCAGCTTCCGCAGATATTCAACTCTTTCACATGCACTTTGAACATATCGACGGGCACTTTATCATGTATTGCGGAGAACATGCAAATCGTTCCTCTTGAACGGCAGGATTCCACCGCGGCGTCAAGTGCTTCGGCTGTTCCGGCGCATACAAACGCGCTGTCAATATCGTCGCAGGTTATTTTGCTGGTATTTATGTTGATTTTCTCTGCATTCCCGGCATAACTTAATTTAAAATCGCTTGTTCCCGAAATAATAATCCTGTTATTCGGATACATAGTTTGGCATATATTTGCAATCATGACGCCGAAAGGACCGTCGCCGATAACAAGCGTATTGCTTCCCTCAGTTACATTCGCTCTTTTGACCGCCTCGATACATACGCATACAGGCTCCATCAAAGTCGCCGCCGCAAAACTTATATTTGCGGGTTTTTTACGGATTCTGTCGGCTCTGATTGTGAAATATTCGGCGAATACCCCGCCGTGATTTATTCCCAAATGCGTCATATCGTCGCACAAATGTGATAATCCGCGTTTGCACGATACGCATTTCCCGCACGGCATAACAGGGTGAGCCGCGATTTCATCGCCAACGGCAAAACCTGTTACCCTACCGCCGACAGCTTCGATAATTCCCGCGCCTTCGTGTCCCATTATCATCGGCAGTTCTATGCCGAACGGGTTATAATTTATATCGTTTATATCCGACGTGCAGATTGTCGCCGCCGCAGTTCTGACAAGAACTTCGCTGTCACGCGGGACAGGTTTCGGACAGTCTTTCATAACAAGCTGTCCGGCAGATTCTAAAACTAACGCTTTCATAAAAATACTCCTAAAATTTAATCTTTCGCAATGTTTATTTGTAGGGGCGACCCTCGCGGTCGCCCGCGAACCAATCTCACACATTTGAGGGCGACCGCGAGGGTCGCCCCTACGAATTTACATCCCATTTATCAAATTAAAACAATATCCCAAACGAATCACGGTTTATAATTCCTTCCGTCACATCTTCGGGGATTACGGGAAGTCCGCTGTCTTTGATAATATTGTTTATGTTTCTTATACCTTTAATCGAATTTCCCGTGGTAGTCGCAGGATAATCCGACCCGAACAATATCTTATGACAGCAGCCGTACTCAACTGCGAGACGCATAGCGTTATAAAACTGCCACGGTCTGTAATACAATGCGGATATATCGGCATATACGTTTTCGTTCCGGCGTATAATCGCGATTGTTTCCGCTTCCCACGGGTGTCCGAGATGCGCCAACACGATTTTCAGTTTTGGGAAATCGCAGGCGACATTATCCATATGATACGGACGGGCGTAATCAATCGGCACGCCGCTTGAAAAAGTCGTCGCCATATGCGTAATAATCGGGAGCGAATTTTTTTCGCAGTAATCGTAAATCTCATAATATCTTTTATCGCACGGGTGAATTCCCTGATATATCGGACCGATTTTGACGCCTTTGCAATGCAAAACAGTATGATTGTATTTTAAATCCTGCATAAAATCGTCCTGATACGGGTCGATTGAGGCAAAATATATATATTTATCGCTGTGACGCGACGCAAAATCCGCCACGTTTTCGTTTTTGACATTCCAGCCTGTTTTCTGCGCTTTCAGCCCGAAAACTATAACTTTATCCGCCGAACTCGTCGCGTTAAGATAATCTTCCTCGCTGTAATTCCAAAGTGAGTGGGCAATGCCGCTCCGCGTCAAATCATCGCGCAACTGACTGCCGAAATCCCGCTCAAAATTTACCAAATGTGTGTGTATATCTATAATCATTTTGTTTTACCCTTAACTTTTTATGTTACATAACTGCAGAAAAAGCTTATGATGTTCATTGTCATTGTGGGCTTTCATCACAGTTTACGGGCTTTTCGCTATCAGCGACAGCAGGTGCTCCATCGCGCTTTGGCAGCCTTCGTTCTGGGATGCCCACGTCTTGTAGTCCTCGCACGGGAACACGCCGCACTCGCCGCAGTGCCTGATCTGCTTCTCGTTGCAGCAGGCGCGGAAGTCCCGGTTGCCGCAACCGCACTTGATTAAGCAGTCGGCATTGTCCCAGCAGCCTTTACAGATCGGATTCATTTTTACAATCGCCTCGGCACCATCGTCCGGCCCGATCCATTTATTGAATCTCCAAAACTCGACCATCTTCCCGGCCTCCTCCAAATCGCCAAACATCGTAACCTTGTACGCTCCGCACTCGGAACAGTCGAGACCGCATGCCGCCATTCTTGGTTTGTTCATTATTATGCCCTCTCTTTCACGCAATAACATTTTTATCCGCAACAATCCTCATTATGAGACATCGTGTTAAAGAACACGCATAATCTTACGCCAAGTCGGGTTTCAATTTACATATTTTTATATCCATTTATTACCTCCGATAATATAAATAACCTGCATTTCAAATTATATCAAAATCATCACGGCAGAACCGAATACGCCTTTACTAAACCGCGTGCACGCATGGGCAAAAACGCCTCGGCATACTTCACGCCGCACTGGTCGCCGCGCTTTTTGGACGTTTCCGCAACCCAGTTGTCGATGCCCTTGCCCGCACCGAAAGCGGCGATAAAAGCGTCGTCCTGACTTTTGTGATATTTCGCCAGACGCATTTTCTCGTCCATAACGTCCGTAATATCCACCCAATGCGACGGCTCAAACTCGAAACCGCCGGACGGCTCAATCATGAATACGGCGGGAGTTGCGGCAAGCGGCGCGGATTTTGTTTTTTGAATCGGCAGTGCCGCCTGCATCGCGCACTGGCGCACAAGCAGACACGCCGTCATATGGTCTGCGTTGTAATCCACGGTATTATGCGTGAAAATCACGTCCGCCGCAGTATATCTGATTGCTTCAATCAATTCAAGCCGCAATTCGGCGGTATCATATAAATACTCGTCGGGACGGTTCAGGCAGATATATTTCGCGTCAATATCCGACGTGAGATTTTTCATCTCAACGTCGCGGATTTTTGCCGCTTCCGTAAACGGCATGTCCGGCATATGCGCCATTCCGGCGGCTCCGTCGGTAAGGCATATAAACGCAAGACTGCGCCCGGATTTTCTCATTTTCAGCATCGTTCCGAGACACATAAGTTCGTCGTCCTGATGCGCCATTACTGATACAATATTCATTGATTAGACCTCTTGATTAATATTTTCTCGTAGGGGCGACCCCGTGTGGTCGCTCCTACGGATTGTAAATTAGGTTATCATGTTAATTGGATTGCTGCATAGCGTCTATCGTTTTTTGCATAGCCGCTTCGACTTTGCCTTGATCTTTCTCATAGAAACCGGCGTAATCCTGCTGTTTCGAACTGATGAAGGTATTTTGCAAATCCCATATGCCGCCCCAGTTAA
>WQYZ01000127.1 GCA_009780985.1 Oscillospiraceae bacterium
CGCGAGCCGCGCCGCTTCAAGCCGCTTGTCCGCTGTGTCCGATATTTCGCTCAACGGCTTGCATTTGAATTCCGACGGGCTGCGGTATAAGCTTTCCTGTGGTCTGCCGAAAGCAAGCAGAATGACAAATTCATACGGCGGATTAGGTTTCTCCGGCGGTTTCGCCGAACCCAACCAACAGCTGCCAAGCCCTATGCTCTGCAAGTACAAATCCATCTGCTGAAGCATGAACCCCGTGTTTGTGAGATACCCTTCTTTCACCTCGCTTGATATTATAAGATAATGCGGGGCTTTTACCGCGAACAGTCCTCTGACACTTTCGCTTTCGGTAATGTTGTACTCCACTTTGATATTTTCATATAGCGGTTTGATTCCGGCAAAAAATCTATGTATATCTTCAACCGTATCATTTCCCAAAGGCGTCATATCGTATTTACGGATTGATTTGCGTTTGTATATAATTTCTTTCAGATTTTCCATTACATTTATCCCCTTATTGTTTATTTTTATTATATAAATACATATTCATTATTTTTTCAATCCAACAGTCCGTAAACAAATTGGCATGTTTCCAATACGCTCTGTTTTTCTTTTTCAAAAGCTTCACGGGTGATAAAATGTTCTTCCATGCACCAGCTATTGCTGAGAGCGGCATCTATGAACATACTCCTGAGAATATCTTGTTCCGGAATATCTATGACTGGACTCATTATAGCCGCCATTTCCCTGATTTTATTCCCATCGCACGGAGTTTCGTTCATCAGAAATCTGGCAGTTTCCATCACGGGATCATCGACTACGCCTTTCGGGTCGATTATGGTGTAGCCGCCTTTGGAATTTAACAGCATATTCTCCTGGTGTAAATCCCCATGAAGCAGGCAGACCCGGCTGTAACGTTGTTTCAATTCGGCGTATATCTCCATTGCTTTGTTTAAGTAGAACAGCACATCGTCTAAGCCGCCCATATCGGTGAGAATTTGGCGTATTCCCTCCATCCAGGATAGATAAGTCGGATATTGTTCCTGCCCGTTATAAACGATTGGCAGCCCTTTCACAGTCACAGTCACAGCCATAAGCCGCGCCCGCTCACAGTAATCTGTTACCAACCAAATTTGGTTGCCGGGTTTCACTTGTTCCAGCAGCAGAACGTCATCTGTCAAGTCATAGTCCCAAAGCTTACAATAACCTTTTCCGTCATACTCACGCAGACAGTTGATTTCTGTAGACACTTCGGGTCCGGGGATACACATTTTAAGGACGCAGGAACCGTATAAGCCGGATTCGCAGGAAAACAACAGATTTACGGTATTGGTCGGCATAAATGACAGATTGGACAACTGCCATATATCTATATATTTTTCCAGACGCTTATTTACCTGAGATAAAAATTCATCGGTTTTATCTCCCATATATTTATATATTCCTTCTCGTGCACTTTCGGGTATATTCATCATTTCGCTTCCCTCCATTTTTCAATAAATTGTTGAATCGACTGCTGACGCTTTCCGCGCTCATCGCTGACAGCTTTTTTCGCTGCTGCATATAATTCTTTGCTCAGCCTCCATTTTTCGATACACCTGTCGCACTCGTCCCCGAAAAGTGCGAAAGCAGTCGCACCCATTGTGTAGACATTCGTGATTTCGTCAATCACCGCGCCGAATTGAAACTCTTCCGGCGACATGAACCGCGAACTGCCCCACATTCGCCCCATTTCGTTGATATACGGGACTTTGGCGTAAAACTCAATATCGCAGATAATCGTCCTGTCATTATTGAAATCATACATGATACTGCCGTCGTAAAAATCAATGGCAATATATCCTTGTTTTGCTACATGAGCATGGAACGCGAGTATATCGTCAAACACCTGCAGTTTTGTATCAATCGGGATTTGAGCGAATTTTTCTCGCGATGCCGGATATTGCTTCCCCATACACTCCGCGTCTGTCCACTCGAATACCATTGCATACCCGCCGCCTATTTCCTCGGTATCTATTAATTTTGTTAGTATAGGGTGTGCCAAATCACGGTAAATCTGCGCAGTGCTTTTCATTCTGTTGACAGCTTCTGTCGGGCTTACGTTTGCACGTTCTGTAGGCGCGCCCGCAAACTTGACAAAGTATTTGCTTTCGCCGTCAGTTACGCCGAAGCAGATATTGCCGGAATCCTGGTCGTCATATACTTTAAATACCTTGCCGTACTTTTTCAGGAATGAAAAGTCGAACGGCGATTTTAGTTTATACGGCACTCCGTCGGTATATTGGACATGAAAATCCTTGATATACCACGACGGAACAGGATTGTTCATGTTGTCGAACCATCGCAATATATTCTTTAAGTGCCGTATGCCTTCTTCCGGTTTGCCTTGATTGCCGACCGATGTATCACATAACGCCGCCAATGCGTCGTATGCAAGGTAATACGAAAATAAATTGAAAAACTCTTGCGGCGGTTCACCTGTGAAATATCCTTTGATTAAACCCGTGCAGTAATGCTTGTTAGCTTCATTACCCCAATTCGTCGGGTCAAACTCCCACCACGGGTCACCGTGGTCTTTGTTGTAGCAGTTGAAATCAATCACGCCTATTTGACCGTCCGGCGTAACCATTAGATTTGATTTGTTGAAATCGCCGTGATTGAAAGCCTGCGGTCTGCCGTCAAGCAAGCGTTTGTTTTTCTGCAGATAGCGGACAATTATATCGGCGTTTTCGGACTTTATAGAATTAGCGTTATAAAAATCAATTCGTCCCTGTACTTTGCGGTAAAACCAATCACACCACGGCTCGGCGTTTTCCGGCGCAGACAAGGTATGTATTTCCCGCAGTATTTCTCCGGCTTTCAGTCCAAAGACATACTGCTCCGTTTCGGACATGAACGGCAAAACTTCTTCGGCATTTTTACCGTCAAGCCAACCAGACAGAGAATAACAGTTTTCCCCGTTATTACATAAACCGAACTCGATTGGCTCCGATGTGAGAACGCCAAATCCATATACGCGCTCCATCATGCCATATTCAACCTTTTTTCGGTCAAATTCGGTTATATCAGATACTCGCAAAAGCATACGTTGACCATTAGAAGTTTCAACGCAATATTTTTTATCGCTCGACCAGCCTTTTGTGATTGGCTCTGATTTTATGATTGTATCATATATCTTTTTCTCCGGCATATGTTTATCCTTTCATGTCAACATTTGTCTGTTACTAACAGTTATATTCTATCATAATATCTATGAATAATTCAAGAGTAACGCGCCACATACAGACCCATCAGCGTCGTAAAAATAGCTTGATTTATTTTGTATGTCATGCTATACTATAATTAATAAATTTCATACGATAATTTTATCAATCAATGCAATAATGAGGAGAAATTGTTTCTTAGCTGTGTGTCCAACGGAGGACCGGGATTCGCCTACGGAATTTATCCTCTTGAAAAAACGAATATAGTTGGCGATATAACAAAAGAGTGCACCTGCTTTCCTTTCATGACCTATGAGGATTTTAAAGCCATCGACGAACGCCAGCAGGCGATATATGAAGCTGACGACCGGAGCGAGGAAGACCTATTTTACGACGGGCTACTCACTATAGGCACAGAGGGATGTACCTATGACACCTGCATAGTTGTGACCGGTAAATACCGCGGGCGGCTTGTCAGCACCGACCTAAATGAGGAAGGACCATTTTACTTTATATATGATGACAATTTTCTTGACTGGTACGAACGGTGGTTAGACGATTTCATCGCCGGCATAGATATGGGCAGTTTCGGCGGAAGCGTCGCGGGCAGTCAGAAAGAACTTCGTGTACGTTTTCACAATGAAAATAACCCTGATACGAAAAGAGCCATTTTGGTTTCACTCGGTCGTTTCCCCCAAATCGAGCCGGAAACGATTACGCTCTGGGAGGATGTTTGCAAGTCCGAGTTTTCTTCGGGGATATACTACGCGGCTTTATGGGAACTCATTAATAAACATGCGCCCAATACAGCCGATATAATGCAGGAATTCTTTTATTCGACTGATGAAAAGCGCGATGTGTGCATTAAATTGCTGCGTCTCGCCGCTAAAAACGGCGTAGATATTGAGCCGTTTATACCAAAACTTCTGGAAATCATGCCGAAGCTGACAGATTTATTTTCAAACGCCGTGTGGGCGATTCAGCAAACATCGTACAACAAATATGCGACTTTTCTGCCGTTTTTGGATTTGCCGGATAATAACAGAAAAATAACAATTTTCTGGGTACCGCAAAATACCCCTGACAGAAACTCAGAGGATTTTGTCAGCCGTATTCCGCCGTTTTTCAATGACGGCGATATTAACATAGTGCGGCAAGCGATTCTGTCTTTGATGGAAATAAAAGATGACCGCGTACCTCCGCTGGTTGACGAGGCATACAAAAGATTTCCGGAATTCGAGCCGCTTCGGAAAAACTATTACCGCCGTACATGGGGGAAAAATGAATAATAATATACGATATGTGATTGATGAAATAAAAGAAAAGCTGCCGCAGTATATGGAACTTTGTGAGCAATATTTTTCTTTAAATAAGTTAAGTGATAAACATAGGTCGATATATCAACAGCCTTTGTCTCCGCCGATTCCGATTGAAACGATAGAAAGTTTTGAATCTGCACATAAAATGCGGTTTCCTGACGGATTTCGTCTGTTTTTATCCGAAGTTGGCAGCGGAGCCGGCGATGATTGGGAAGATGCTGGCGTAGGTCCTGATATGGGTATTGTATCGGTGAAAATCGACAACGGCAAATGTAATATTTTAGAATTTGATATTACGGAAATGCTTGTACAACCGTTCCCGTTTACAGAAGCATATAATCTGCCGCAGGGTGAAGAACTATACGCACAGTGGGAGGTATGGAATGAACAGTTCAGAAAAGTTTTCCCGCCATATAAAATAAATGCGGACGGAAAAGCCGAGTATATAACGCATGATAAAACGGCAATTCAAGCCTACTGCGACGAACATGGCTATGATGGTATTAGTGAATATTACGAGCGGCTCCCATCTACAGGAATTATGCCAATCTGCGGCATCGGCTGCGGGGATTATTATTTTGTCATCATAACCGGAGAAGCCGCCGGAGAGGTTTGGATTGACTGCCGCAACAACTGGGGCGGTTATGAGCCTGTTCTGGACTCGTCTGGCAATCATATTGATTTTGCAGAATGGTATCTGCAATGGCTCAACGAGGCTATAAATGATATGACAGCAAAAAGTGCCAATGTAAGAGAAAACTTAAATTCGGAGGAAACGGAACGATTATGAAAACAATAAAATTATATAATATTTGACCTTGCAATAAAGTAAATATACTGCAAGGTATTTTGGTTCTGTATATGATATAATCTTACCATGAAGGGAGAGGATTGCATGAACTGGTCGGAAAATATAAACGAAGCAATCGACTATATTGAAAATAACCTGACTGAAAAAATAGACTATAACAAAGCGGCTCGTATAAGCTGCTGTTCACTCAATAAATTTCAGCGGCTGTTTCTGTTTGTAACGGACATCAATGTTTCGGAATATGTAAGGCGCAGAAGAATGACGCTCGCGGCGGAGGAACTGATGAAAAGCGATATTAAGATAATAGACCTTGCTTTAAAATACAGTTACGAATCACCCGAAGCGTTCACGCGCGCTTACCAGTCATTTCATGGATATCCGCCCTCTGTAACAAGGAAATTCGGCGTATATAATAAGTACGGCAGACTTTCCATACAAATAAAAATACATGGAGGAGATTTATCAATGAAAACAGAACAGAACAAAGAGAAAAAGGTCATCAAAGGAGTATGCGAAATCGGCTGGGGATTTTCGGCTAATCCGTATGCAGGCGTAATCACAGCGTGTATGGAAGCGTTAGGCGAAGGCAGGGACTGCGAACTTGCGGGGGTGATAAGCGGACTTGGTTTTGCTTACACATGGTACCCCGGCGCGCCAAACGACGCGATTATTACAGACGACAACATGATAAAACGAACTTTCGACGCGCTTGGGTATAAAGTTTCAATTTACCGCGACAGCGACACGCACAATACGGCTCAATCACGGACAAAGGAATTTTATAAAAACCAGATTATTTCAAGTATCGACAGAGGATTTCCCGTTCTCGGATTTGGGTTCACAAACAGCTATCCATTTGCCTGTGCAATTCTCGGTTATGAAAACGGCGCCGACACGTTATACCTGCGTTCGTACTGGGACGATAATGTAACTATTGACGAGGAAACAGGGTATCAGCGCACATCGGAATGGTATGACTGCTGCTACGGAATTGTGGTTATCGAAGAAAAAATAACTCCGGCAATCAAAGGTAAAGAGCTTCTCAGGCATTGCCTGAAAGCGGCGGTAGAGATTTCGGAGCAGAAAACCACACAATTTTATGATATTACCGTACCATACGGATTAGCTTCATACGATACAATGATAGGAGTTCTTGAAGATGACGGTTTTTGGGAAGCCGGCGTGTTCAGCGATGCCTATGCCGACGACAGACAGAATGATTTTTACGGGGAAATGGACCGGTCATATACCTGTGTCGGGTTATTGTTATCCGGTTTCTATAAAAACTGTTTTGCTGCTCCGTGGCTTAAAAAGCATACAGACGCAAGCGAAGCGGGAAACCTGATAAGAGAAGGCTGCGAATATTACAGTATGCTTGACTGGCTTATAACGCAGATGATAAGATATAAGCCGGAATTTCATGACTGCAAATTCGTTGACAATCCCTCAGAACTTGTCAAACGCGAAGTAAGGGAGTATAAGATACCTTTCATAAAAATCGTAAAACAACTTGACAAAACGGCGGTTGAATGTTTCAAAAGAGCATTAGAGCTATTATGATAACAACCCGACTTCGATGGCGATGATATTACTACCGGGCTCGTGAAAATTTTCAAGTATTTTTCTGTGAGCGCCCGTTTTGATTTATTATTTTTTTTGTTTTACCACGTCTGTGCATAACAGTCCCAGTTCCCGAAAAACTCTTTTTCTGAAATAATCGCCTCAAAAACCGGATTCAAAAATTTATTTAAAATATCAATCACAAGATTAAAATCCAAATCCGGTAGTTTGCTTTTCTTCAAAAATGATTCCCACCGCGTATTTACAACATCAAAACCCGGTAATGAAATAATATTGTCAAGAGTGTCTTTATCATAATCAGTTCCGCGATTTTGCAAGGTTTCAGATACAGCTTGCTGTAACTTTCTGCCGTTTATTCATCTGCCTCAAACAGTCGCAAATCACACGTTCTCTGTCATATATTTTCATATCTATTCCGTTTATTTTTTCATTTACAACGCCGATATTCAAATATTTTACGTCTGTATAGTACGCTTTGACATACGGATATGACAGCTTAAAGCGTGATTTTGAAATGTTTCTGTCAACGGCGAGACACCATTCCAACGGTGTTCTGTCGCTGTAATTATAACAGAACAACGCCGTATCCATACATAGAATCGCTTCGGGGAACAGTTTGTGGATAATCGCGGTTTCATTCGGCTCGTCAATATCTGCAAGCTGATAATATCCGCGTTTTAGCCGGATAATTTTGCCTGCGTTAAGCATTTCATCAGGTTCTGTACTTCAGATACCGGAATAGCTTCGGCGAAAACAGCGGCTCTGCTGCTCGGACTGGCATATCCGGTACACATCGGAGGAATGCTTGCAGTCGAACATCGCGGACAGGCAAAGGTTGAGGATTTTTCTAAAAATCTTGACATGATGTTCGCGCAATTCGGCGAGGCTGTTGCAACGCTTGAAAAGCTAACCGCCATTTATAATGTTTTGCAATAAAATTTACTTTTGACAGTTCGCAAGGAAAACAAAAAACGCCAGAAATTCGCATAAATCCGACGTTTTATGGCGTGCCTGAAGGGATTCGAACCCCCGACCCTGTGCTTAGAAGGCACATGCTCTATCCAGCTGAGCTACAGGCACACATATTAAATTTTTCCTAAAAGACAGGCAATCGACCTGTTGCTTAGAAAGCAGTTGTTCTATCCAGCTGAGCTACAGGATTCATAAATGTACAAAAAATCAATTTAAATTTAATCATTGACAGCCTATTAATGAATTTTTGCTTGCGAAAAATTCATCTTAATAACGCAGATAAAATTATATCATAATATTTAAGTATTGTCAATAGTAAATTTTAATTTAATTGTACAAATATTATGATTTTACTATAATTTTAATTGCGCGCTGTAAATTTTGTATTTTAATCATCTCACAGCCGTTTTCACGTTCGCCGTCCAACGACCACTTCATGTCGGAGTCAGCATAAATTACCGCTTTATCAGTGGAAAACAGTAAAATATATTCGGAATTATAATTTTGCGTCAGTAGGGAATAAACGCAGTCGCTTACAGCTTTCGCATTGTTCAGCGGTTTTATAAGCATTATTTCAAATAGTCCGTCGCTCATATCTACCGTATTTGGAGAAAACGACAGGATTCCTCCTACCGAAGTTGAATTGCTTATTGCTCCGAATATATATTCTCCCTCGATTTTTTTTGAATCGGTTTCGATTTCTATATATTTAGGTCGGATATCGGGCAATTCCTTTATGCCTTCTATTATATAGGCAAAATGTCCGAATGTATTTTTTGCGCTCTGCGGAGTATTATACGACGCTTTTGTGAAAACCCCGAACGACGCTATATACGAAAAATAACGTTCTCTTTTTGCCGGCTCTGTTGATTCAGCCGAAAATCTGCCTATGTCTACTGAAATTATTCTTCCGTCTATAATATCTTTTGCGGCTTGCATTATATTTTTTGACAAATTCAGACTGTTTGAAAAATCGTTTGCCGTCCCGGTGGGAATATATCCTATAGGAATGTCAAAACCGTTATATTTTATTCCGTTTATGACTTCGCTCAAAGTGCCGTCGCCCCCTATACATATAATTCTGTCAGCTGAAGCGGCGTAGTGAGAGACAAATTCAATGCCGTCTCCGCTCTTGGAAGTCAGATAAACTATGTTTTCGCCGTTATTTTCGCTGAATAAATCTAAGATTCCTGGCAGATGACGTTTAGCCTGTTTTGTTCCGGCGCCCGGATTTACTATAAACAAATTTTTTATTTTATCTGTTTTATTTAATATACTCATTTTTATTGCACCCGCTTTTAAACTAATTTATATATAAACAGATTATTCCGCCTGTTTATATTATGTGCCGAATATGCAAATAAAATATAAACAAAAAATATGTTTTATATAAATTAAACAATGTATTCACAAATAAAATATATAATGTATAATAATTATATACTGAAAATCTTTTGTTAATTTAAATTTAAGAAAGGCGGAAATTTTCCATGAAATTATCCCAAAATCATCGGTGCGCAATAAAACGCATATTATTTATATTTTTTACATTTTTATTTTTGCTTGCAATGACTTCATCAATTTTTTCCTGCAATTCGGGTAATTCCGGAAACGGCAATAATAACAGTAACAACCAAACCGGCGATAACTCTGCAAGCGGCGCGGCGCAGCCGGACTCGGCTTCTACTACCGAAGAACCGCATACTTATCCTCAGCTTGATGGCGGGGGTGCGGATTTCAAAATTTTTACCCCGATTAATACATGGTTCTATTACACGGCTATTGACCATGAGCAGATGACGGGCGACGCTCTTGACGACGCTGTTTACAACCGCAACAGAGCCGTTGAAGCTCAATTCAATATAAATATAAAAGAAGTAGACCCGGCGAGCAACGATATGTGGAACTTCAATCCCGAAGTTAAGAAAGTAATTCTTGCCGGAGACGACACATATGACGCTATATTTGTGCCCGCATCTTTCAACGGCACTATCGGAAGCATGATTACTGCGAACATGTTTTATGATTTGCGCCAGATTCCGACTATAAACCTCAGCGGGGACTGGTGGAACCAGACAATGCTCAAACAAGCGGCAATAGGCACCGGCGATAAAATTTTCTATCTCGGAAGCGGAATAGATCTTATGGAGCTTCAGGCTGTATCCTGCGTATATTTCAATCAGGATATGATGACGAATCTGGGTCTTGATTTGCCCTATAACTTGGTCAGACAGGGAAAATGGACTTACGATGCATTCCAGACCTATATGAAAGCCGGAACAAATCTAAATGGGGCGACTAATTTTACGTGGGATCAGAGCGGAACGGCTGTGTACGGCTTGACTTCATACGAAGACAGCTCTACCGCGCTTCTGGCAGGTTCGGGCGAACAGTTTATCACTGCGGACGCGGACGGCAAACCTGTCCTTGCAATCGGCGGCGAACGTTTTATGAATGCGCTTACTAAAATAAAGACTATACTCAATACGCAGAACGGAAATTTTTTATATGCCAACGACAGCGACAACATTTTCCACTATGAGCCTATTTTCAAAAGCGGCAGAGCTCTTATGTGTATAGGCGAACTGAAATCCGCCGATGTGTTTAGGGATATGAATGCTACTTTTGGAGTAGTGCCTATCCCTAAATACGACGAGACTCAGGCCGGGTATTATTCGCATCTTATCAACCAGACTCCCGTTCTTGTAATCCCCGTCACAAATCCTCGCACAGACTTGACCGGGGCTGTTCTGGATGCTATGGCATATGTAAGCAACAGAGACGTCACGCCCGTTTTATTTGACGTGTCCGTTTCTCAGAAACAGCTTCGCAACGACGATTCTGTAGAGATGCTTCAACTCATGAAGAATTCCGCATCGTTTGAAATCGGCGCGGCATACGGGTGGACCAACACTCTTTACGACAAGCTGCGCACCACAATCGGCGAGGGCAAAGATTTGGATATCGCGGCTGAAATAGATAAAGACAGCGGTCAGATAACCGCAAATATACAAAAAACCCTGGACCAGTTTCAACAGTAATCAGTGATTATATAATGCATTTGTGCGGTCGGGCATAGAAACCCGACCTTGCAATCTATTAAAAAGAAAGGCGAAGATTGTGATGAAATCCAAAAAATTCACAAAACGCAAACTTTTTGCGGCCGTTACAGTTTTATTTTTACTTGCCATATCTGTATCGGCTATTTCCTGCAGTTCGAACAATTCCCACAGCAATAACAACTCTAATCAAACAAGCGGCAACTCTGAAAGTGGCACGCAATCCGACACAGCCGCTACCACGGAAGAAGAATATGTTTATCCCCAAATGGACGGCGGCGGGACAGACTTCACGTTTTTGTCCCCGACTACGACATATTTCTTTTACACTGATATAGAACGCGACCAAATGGACGGGGACGTTCTCGACGACGCTATATATACGCGCAACAGATTCATCGAAGATAAATTTAATATAAATATCAAATCCGTCGATATAGACCTCGCGCAAATCAATCCGCAGCTTAAAAAAGTGATTATGGCGGGAGAAGACACATACGACGCAGCATTTTGTCCGGCTTATTTCGGAGGCAACATCGGGTCGCTGATTACGCAGAACATGTTCTATAATCTGCGCGATATTCCGACTTTAAACCTCAGTGAAAACTGGTGGAATCAGACTATGGACAAAGAAGCGGCGGTAGGCGCGGGCAACAAATTATATTACGCCGGCTGCGGCATAGACATTATGACGCTTCAGTGCGTGTCATGCGTATTTTTCAACCAAAATATGACGACAAATTTAGGTCTTGATTTGCCGTACAACACAGTCAGAGACGGCAAATGGACATACGACGCGTTCAACCAGTACCAGAAAGCCGGCGCAAATTTGAACGGCGACGCTTCGTTCAAATGGGATTTAAACGAAAACTCCGTATACGGATTCGTGGGATATGAAGACAGCTCGACCGCGCTTCTCAACGGTTCCGGCGAACGGTTTATCACCACAGACGCGGACGGAACTCCGCATTTAGCAGTACAGGGTGAACGGTTTATAAATGTGCTGACGAAAATACAGGATATGCTCCAGCTTCAGAACGGGTATTATTTATACGCAAACAGCGACCCTGCAACAGGCGACCACTATGAACCTATTTTCAAGAGCGGCAGAGCCCTTATGACTATGGGGGAACTCAAAGCCGCGGACGTGTTCAGGGACATGACGGATACTTTCGGCATACTGCCCATTCCAAAATACGACGGAACCCAGCAGAATTATTACTGCCACCTTATCGACGGCACCCCTGTCCTCGTAGTGCCCGCCACAAATTCGCGCACAGACTTAACCGGAGCGGTTTTAGACGCTATGGCATATGTAAGCAACAGGGACGTCACGCCGGTACTGTTCGACGTTGCCGTTTCGCAGAAACAGCTGCGCAACGACGATTCGATAGATATGCTCCAGATTATAAAAAATTCCGGTTCTTTTGAAATAGGCATAGCGTACGGCTGGGTAAATACTTTGTCCGACGCTATAAGAAATAATATCGGACAAGGCAAGACGTTTGATATTGTGTCGCAGATAGATAAAACCGCAGACAAAATAAACGCAAATATAGATAAAACTATGCAGTTGTTCCAGTGATATTAATAATTTTTAAATAAAAAAGAAAGGCGAAAATTTTAATGAAATCCACAAACCCAACAAAACGCATATTGTTTACGGTTTTTACGGCGTTGTTTTTAATTGCCGTATCTGTATCGGCTATTTCCTGCAGTTCGAACAATTCCAACAGCGGCGGCAGCGCTAATCAAACGGGCGACAACTCCGCGAGCGGCACGCAAGCCGACGACGCCGCGACTACGGAAGAGGAATATGTTTATCCGCAAATGGACGGCGGCGGAGCAGACTTCAATATCCTGGCTCCCACGACAACATGGTTCTTTTACACCGATATAACGCACGACTCCATGACCGGCGACGTTCTCGACGACGCCATATACACCAGAAACAGTTTTATAGAGGACAAATTCAATATAAATCTGAAAGAAATATCTAAGGATATAGGGACGGTTCCGACGGAACTCAAAAAAACAATCTTAGCCGGTTCCGACGAATACGATATATCGTTCTGCCCCGCTTACAGCGGCGCATATATCGGCTCTTTGATCACGCAGAATATGTTTGACAATCTGCGGGGAATATCCACCCTGAATCTCGACAAAGACTGGTGGAATCAGACGATGAATAAAGAAGCGGA
>WQYZ01000128.1 GCA_009780985.1 Oscillospiraceae bacterium
ACGAATTGACTTTAAGTAATACTTAGTGTAAAATTATATATGTATTAATTTAAAATACTTTAATTTGTTTAAATTGCCATTAATTGGATAATTATATATTTATAAATTTATCACGTAAATAAAAAGAGGTAAATATTCTCATGGAACTGCCGAAAATAAGCTATAAAAAAATTATAGACGTTTTATCCGAAAATAATCTTCTTGTCGAACATAATATAAAAAATTTAGACGAAGAAATCGAGTTTATCTCGTATAATTCTATGGATATCGTTAAAAATACGCTGTTTTTCTGCAAAGGCGCGCATTTTAAAGAAGAATATCTATTTGACGCAATAAAAAAAGGCGCGGTATGTTACGATTCGGAACAGAAATACGATTTAAAAGATTATGACTGCAACTATATAATCGTGAGTAATATCCGGCTATCGATTGCCATTATTGCGCCGCTATACTATAATTACGCATATAAAGATTTAAATCTCATCGGAGTAACCGGCACAAAAGGTAAAACTATGACCGCGTATTTTATTAGAAATATAATGAACGAGTTCACGCAGTCCGAAACCGGTCTGAGTTCAAATATAGAAAAATATACAGGCAAACGAAGCGAAGAAGCCCATATAAATACCCCCGAGCCCTGTGATTTACAGCAGTATTTTTACGAAGCGAAAGAGAGCGGCATAAAATATTTCACAATGGAAGTGTCGTCGCAGGCTTACAAAACAGACAGGGTTCACGGAATAAAATTCGATAACGGAATATTTATAAATATCGGCGAAGACCATATAAGTCCTGCGGAACATGAAAATTTTGAAGATTATTTCAGCTGCAAACTCGAATTTATAAAAAACTGCGCGAATATTGTAATCAACCGCGAAACGGATTTTTTTGAAAGAGTTTTGGAAACGGCTGAAAGTTCCCCGACTTTGAAGCAAATCACGCTTTTCGGAAGCGAAAAAGCCAAAGATAAATGCGACTATTATTACTCCGACGTTAAAAAAGAAAAAAACGGCGATGAAAAGCTGACGTTTTATATTAAAAACGATAAAATAAACTACTGTCAAAAATTCGCAATCAAGACGTTCGGATTGTTCAACGTCGAAAACGCGGCGGCGGCGGTTACAATGTGTAAAACTTTGGGCGTTGACGACGAGAGCATACGCAAAGGTTTGATTAAAACAGAAATTCCCGGACGTATGACTATATTCGAGAATAACGGCGTGACTGTAATCGTGGACTACGCGCACAATCTTCTGAGTTTTACAAAATTATACGAATCGCTGAAACTTGATTACCCCGGCAGAAAAATCATATCTGTCGGCGGCGCGCCGGGCAATAAAGCGTTAAAACGGCGCAAAGATTTTGCGGATACAATCGGGGTAAATTCAGATTATGTATATCTGACGGAGGACGACCCGCAATATGAGGACGCTGTGAAAATATGCGAGGAAATAGCGGGATATATGCCGCCGGAAGCGCGTTACGAAATCGTTCCGGACAGAACCGAAGCAGTCAGAAAAGCGATAAGAGGGGCAAAATCTGGAGATGTTGTCGTTTTGCTTGCTAAAGGCGCGGAAACTTATATTAAATCAAACGGCAAATTGGAACCGTATAAATCAGATTTAAAATTGGCGCAGGAGGAATTAAAGTTATGATAAAACAGGACTGGTTAATGAATCAGATTGAAATTGTAGCGCGGACGCTTGCAAAACTGCTTTTTAACAAAGATACAACCGACTATATAATAATAGATTATCAGGTTCCGACGGATACTGATGTAATTTACAACAAACTGCGCGAATTGATCGACGAGGGCAAAATAAACGAGGCTGAAAATCTGCTGTTTGACAAAATCGACGAAGAAATTGAAGAAAACGGAGAGGCAGGGGAAAGCAGACAATATCTGGAAGTCGCGATAGATTTTTATTCGAGATTAAACGACTTGTCCGATAAAACCCTTGAGGAGGTTGACTTCGAGCGTCAGGAAATCGACGAAGGAATCAGGGAAGTCGCGGATTTGTATAATATCAGTATAATATAAGCGGAGACAACTTAATGATATATAAAGAATTGCTTTCAGATTATTTCGATATAAGCCCAAATGATGTGCGTGAAATAAAAGGCGGCTGGTCGGCAAAAGCTTACCGGGTGGAATCGGCAAATAATATGTATTTTCTGAAAGCGTATGATAAATCTCTAATGTCAGTCCAGCCGTGGATTAATCGGATTGGCGATTACATACCGGTTCTCGGATGGCTGTCAGAGACCCCTGAACTTCGCGGACGGATTGTAAAGCCTGTAAAATCTCTTAACGGAGATTATAAAATTGAAATGCAAAATCATGTGTTCTTGCTGTTTGACTATGTGACCGGAGACACTCCGGGAAAAAACGGACTGACGTGTCGGCAGCTTGCCGAATTAGCGGAAATACTCGCTTTGCTGCACTGTTTTGACGAACATGCGCCATGCGATACGAGCGGATTGCATGAGGATATTTCCCTTGATTTTTGTATAAAATTAGAACGCTATTTGAGCGCGGCTGAAGAACGCGACGAGCTTTCGCGTCTTGTATTCAAAGAAGCAGACATACTGCATTCCGCTATTGATAAAACTATATGGTTGCGGGATACTGTTCGATTGAATGCACAACCTATCGTATTGTGCCATGCGGACGCACATAAGTATAACGTAATTCAAAGCCGCCGCCTTGTGCTTGCGGATTGGGAAGATCTGCGATTAGCCCCTGCCGAATCGGACCTTTTCATGTATGCGCTTGACCCGAACTGGAATGAATTTTTAAACGCATATAAATCAATTCGCCATGATTTTCACATAAATATTGATTTGTTGAATTTTTATCTCATCAGGAGACGTTTGGACGATATATGGGCTGATATATCGCGGATTTTATACGACAATCCGAGTAAAGACGAGACTTTACATTGTTATGAGTTATTAAAAGTATCTTTTTCAGAAACACGTCAATTACTTAATTTGTTGAATTAAAAGGGGTATTATAATAAAATATGTGCGGATTTGTTGGATTTTTCGACGATAATAATCAGGACGAGAAAAATAACATAATAAAACGGATGAACAGCAAAATAATACACCGGGGTCCCGACAGCGACGGCTTCTTTGTGGACGATAACGTAGCGATAGGTTTCCGACGGCTTTCTATAATCGACTTGGCGGGCGGCGACCAGCCGATGTATAACGAAAATAAGAATCTTTTGCTTTTCTTCAACGGCGAGATTTATAACTTCAAGGAAATCAGAGCTGAACTTTTGGAAAAAGGTCACGTATTCACAACGTCGTGCGACGCTGAAGTCATTCTGCACGGCTACGAGGAATACGGGGAAGAAATCGCGTCGAAACTGCGGGGCATGTTCAGTTTTGTAATATACAACGCAGAAACCCACGATTTATACGGCGCAAGAGATTATTTCGGAATCAAGCCGTTTTACTATTACTTTAATAAAGACGACAAAACCGATAAACTTTTTATGTTCGGTTCCGAAATAAAAGGTTTTATGCCTCACCCGAAATTTAATAAAGACAAAAAGCAAATAAACAAAGACGCGCTTAAAATGTATCTGATATTTCAATATTCTGTATTAGAAGAAACTTTTTTTAAAAATGTGTTCAAACTTCAGCAGGGCTGTTATTTTACTTATAATTCAAAAGAAAACGACCTGAAAATTACGCGTTATTTCGACATAAGCTATAACACTGAAGAAAAACCTTTCGCCGAATATGTGAATATACTGGACGAAACTTTGAAAAGCTCCGTCGCGTATCACGAGATAAGCGACGTCGAAGTCGGCAGTTTCTTATCCGGCGGGGTCGATTCAAGTTTTATCGCCTCGACCGCAAAACCCGACAAGACTTTTTCTGTTGGATTTGCTATGGATGGTTTCGACGAATCTATGTATGCAAAAGATTTGTCGGATATTCTGCATATCAACAACTACAAGAAAATCGTATCGAGCGACGAGTTTTTCGACGCTTTGCCTATGGTGCAGTATCATTCGGACGAGCCTCACGCAAATTTATCAGCCGTGCCGCTGTACTATCTGTCAAAAATGGCGGCGGAAAAGGTGAAAGTCGTATTGTCCGGCGAGGGTTCGGACGAGCTTTTTGCGGGTTACGTGTCGTTTTCGGAATCGCCGTTTTCAAAAATATATAGCAAACTGCCTTTCGGGTTCAGACGGTTTGTGAAAAAAGCTGTAAAACCTCTGCCGAATTTTAAAGGTAAACGCACGCTTATTGACTGCGGGCAGAAAGTTGAGGATAATTATATCGGTCAGGCGTTTATAATGAACGACAGCGAGGCGAACGATATTTTATCAAATGTTTATAAAAATAACATGAGCTATAAAGACGTTACAAAACCGTATTTTGATAAAGTCAAAGGCAGAAGCGATTTAATCAAAAAATTATATTTGGATTTGTTTTTATGGCTGCCGAACGATATATTATTAAAAGCTGACAAAATGACGATGGCACATTCTCTGGAACTGCGCGTGCCGTTTTTAGATAAAGAAGTATTTGCTGTCGCATCGAAAATCCCGACGAAATATTTAGTCAAAAATAAAGTCACGAAACGGGTATTCCGGGAAGTCGCAAACAGGGTTATCCCATCAGAATGGGCAAAACGAAAGAAAGTCGGATTTCCCGTGCCGTTTACTTTGTGGCTGAAAGAAGAAAAATACTGCGACGTTCTGAAGTCGATTTTCAGCGAAACTTTTGTATCTGAATTTTTCATAAAAGATAAGCTGTTTTCTATGCTTAACGAGCATTTCAACGGCGTGAAAAATAACGGCAGAAAGTTGTACACAATATATTCTTTTTTGCTGTGGTATAAAGTTTACTTTATAGAAAAATAGAGGGGGCGAGAATTCACATGGGAATCAGAAATTCTGCGAAAGCATTGATAATAGATAAAATCGGGAGTAAAATTCTGTTCAATAAAAGTCAAAATTCCATAGCGGATATGTGGGATGAATATCCCGACGGAATGATATATTATGACTTGCCCGGAGGCGGTCAGCATCAATATGAAACATTGAAAGAAGCCGTCAGACGCGAATGTCTTGAAGAATTGGGAATTACTGTTGACGTAGGCAGATTAGCCGCGATTTATGAAGAAATAGATATGAATGAAGAATTCCGCAAAGAATATGAAGAATACGCGCATAAAATATTTTTCGTGTTTATATGCGCTGTTTCCGGCGAACCTGTCAGACCTGCAACAGAACAGGATTTTGACATGATTGGCTCGGAATGGATTGAAATTGAAAATATAAATAACATTGCAATATACCCTGAAATTATAAAATCAAACTTGGATTTGATATTAAAAACTGAAAATACATTATATTTGGGTTCAAAACGGGTAAAGTGAGGAGATAAACATATGGATACAAAAAAACAGCCGTTTTTGCCGGTAATACTTGGCAGCGACGAAAACGCCTATGGTATGTCGCGCGCATTTTATGAAAAATACGGCATAATCCCGACGGTTATGTGCCAGCAGGAACAACTCGTCGCGACAAGATACAGCAAGATTTTGGAGATACGCAAATTTGACAATCTTGACGTAGAAAACGTATTTATAGAAAATATCGTCAAAATCGCGGAAGAAAAACAAAAAGATTATGAAAAATTGCTGCTTATCCCGTGTTCGGACGGATATTTTGAGCTTGCCGTGAAAAACAGGGATATAATCGGGAAATATTTCTGCAACAAATTTATCCCGTATGATTTACTGCAAAGATTTGTCACAAAAGATAAATTTTATCAGGTCTGCGAAGAATATAATCTGCCGTATCCGAAAACCGTCGTCTGCGAAAAAAAAGACCGTCTGAATATTTTGAATAATCTCCCGTTTGATTTTCCGATTGGCGTCAAAGCGAACAACAGCAACAGTTACGACTATCTCCACAGCGAATTTGAGAACAAGAAAAAATTCTTTTTTGTCAAAACAAAAGAAGAATATACTGATATAGTAAATAACATGAATACATCGGACTATAATGACAATCTTATAATACAGGACTTTATCACAGGCGACGACACATATATGCGTGTGCTGACATGCTATTGCGACAACGACGGAAAAGTTAAACTGATGTGCCTCGGACAGCCTGTAATCGAAGAATACAAACCGTCGGCTATCGGCAATTACGGCGCAATCCTGACTGCGCCGGCTCAGTCGGATTACAATTTAGGAATTATCGAGAAAGTCAAAAGATTTTTAGAGGATATAAAATATGTCGGATTTGTAAATTTCGATATGAAGTTTGACAAAAAAAGCGGCGAATATAAACTTTTAGACTTAAATCCGAGAACCGGACGGAGCAGTTTTTTCATCACTGCGTCGGGATATAATTTAGCCGAGTTTCTCGTTGACAACTGCGTTTACAGGAAAAATCCTGACGCGGTTTACGCAAGTGCGGACAGGTTGTGGCTGACGATTCCTAAGAGTATAATATATAAATACGTAGAAAATCAAGAAGTTTTAGACCGCGTAAAAAAGCTGATAAAAGAGAAAAAATATAGTTATACTTTATTATATAAAAAAGACATGAATTTGAAGAGATTTCTGCGTATGAAATTGTATTATCACAGACATATAGAAAATTATAAAAAATATTTTTTCAGAAAACCGTAAAATTTTTGTGTCGTGTAAAAATTAATTATAAAAAATTCTTTCCCTTGAACTTGCGTAATTTTTGTGTTAATATAATTTTACAAAACAAAAAATTTAATTAATTCAAAAAAAGGGGAATTTTATGGGAATAATTTACAAAGAAATTGACGGCGATTTACTTGAAAAAATGTGTTCTCATTTTGGAGACGAAGAAACAATTAAAAAACATATACACTTTGAAAACGGAAGTTTTTCACTTGTCGCATTGTGCGACGATATTCCGGTAGGGTTTATCTCAACATATACCAAAATGCTTGCGCCGCCGTTAGATAACCAAAAAGACGCTTATATCGACATAATCGAAGTTGATGAAAAATACAGGAAACAGGGTATCGCAAGCGAATTAATCCGTTTAATCGAAGAATGGGCGGCGAAAAACAGATTTTCACAAATCCGGGCATGGAGCAGTCAGGACAGAATCGAAGCTATCCCTATGTGGTATAAATTAGGTTATTGTATGTGTCCGGCAAAAATATGGCTGGAATGGTGCAAACAAGTTATAGACGGGTATTATGTCGCTAAGAAACTCTATACGAATAAAGAATAAAATAAAATATAGAAAAGGATTGCAAAATTATGCGTGATATAAAAGAATCTATCTCAACCGAAATATCAAGCCGATTCTGGAATCTGCCGCAGAAGGCCGATGAGGAAGTCACCCGCGAGCAGGTTTTTATCGACGATTTGATTTCTAAATCGCATATTGAGCGGCTTCTCTTAGATAATCTTGACGGCATACGAACCGTTTTCGACGGCGGGGCGGGATATGGAAGGTTTTCGTTATTACTCGCCCAGCGCGGAATCCGCGTCACACATTTCGATATATCCCTGCCGATGATTGAAAAAGCAAAATATTTGGCGGCGGAACGCGGCGTCAGCGAAAATATGACGTTTATACACGGCTCAATCGAGGATTTAAGCGAATTCAACGACGGACAATTCGACCTCGTCATGTCGTTTGACGCGCCGATTTCCTATGCATATCCCAATCATGAAAGCGCGATTAAAAACTTAATTCGCATCGCCTCCAAAAAAATCTGTTTCGGAGTATACAGCCGAATCGGACAGACGCCGTATTTTTTTGACCCGGCGCAAAAAGAACAGTACATACTTAATATTGACGACAGTAAAAATTACAATCTTATGACCGGTTTTGCCGAAAGTGAAAGCAAGAACGTCCCTGATAATGCGGCTAAACTCCGCGCCGGTTTTCTGCCTGATATTATTTCCGCCAGCAGATTTTATTACGGGGAAGATAGTGCGGAAATGGTTGAGAGCACTGCAAAAGATTTTAACAACGGCGGAGTTCCCTGGCCTATTTCCTACGCTTTCATGCCGGACGAATTATGCGGACTTTTGGAGCGCTTCGGAGCAAAAAACGTAAAATTATCCGGACCCGGCGCGTTCTCACGTTCAGTTCCCGGCGCGGTACTGAGAAATATTATACGCAACGAAAAACTGAAGCGCGAGTTTTTAAAATTCTGTTACGAATACGACAGCAATCCGTATGTTGCGGGAATGGGGAAAGATAATATTGTCGCGACTGCCGACGTATCATAATCGGAAAGGAGTTAGTTCTTATATGTATAAAAAATTGGGCATACTCGGGGGAATGGGACCTCTGGCTACATATACGCTTTACAAAAACATAATAGAAGGCACGCACGCGCAAAAAGACCAGGACAATATCAAAATGCTGATTTCAAACGCTTCTGATATTCCCGACAGAACAGAGGGAATATTGCATGGCGGTGAGTCTCCCCTGCCCTATCTGCTGAACGAACTGAAAATCCTCGAAAATGCCGGCTGCGATTTAATTGCGATTCCGTGCAACACGTCGCACTATTTTTACGATGCATTACAGAATAACTGTAATGTCCGCATACTCAATATGATTGATTTAACCGCCGAAAGATTGGAAAATCTAGGTGTTAAGCGGTGTTATCTTATGGCTACTGAAGGTATTATCAAAACCGGAGTTTATCAAAAATCTATGAGCAGGCGAAATATAGAAACGATCCTCCCTACAGACGATGAAATCAAAGAAATGATGCACATTATATACGACGGGGTAAAAGCCGGAAAAATTCTTGACACCACTAACCTGTGTAATATCGCCCAAAAGTATCTTAATCTGGGCTGTGAAAAAATAATTCTGGGCTGTACGGAATTTTCAACAGAAAAAGGGCAAATCGTCGGGCTTGACAAAAGCGTAACTGTTGACGCAATGGAAGTATTGAAAGATAAAATTTTAGAATCGGTTGGGGTAAAACAAGATATCTAAAAAATAATTAATAAAAATTTCAAAATCGGAATGACATTCCGATTTTTTTGTTGTTTTTCCATTATAATCAAAAATAAAATATATGGTGATTTTAATGGAAATGGAAAAACGAAAAAATATTGTTGGAATAAAAATCAGAATTGCAAGATTAGCGGAAAAACCTCGCGCTACACAACAGGATATCAGCGCGCGTTTAGAAATACAGGGAACGACTTTGTCAGCAAGCGCAATCGGCAAAATTGAAAACGGCGCGTGTTCGGTAACAGATTTGCAGATTTACGCTTTCGCAAAAGCGTTAAAAGTCAAACCTGAATGGCTTATTCAGCAAGATGAATAGATAACAAATAAACGGATTCAATGAAAAAAATAAAGGATTGATAAATTATGTTTTCCGCCTTTTCAGAGACGCGACGCTTCGCGGTTATTTTGTGCGTATTTTTGCTGACTGTGTTTTTTTCATGCAGTTTCAGCTGTAATATTATAGTTTTATCTGTATTGTCAATACTTGCCGTAAGTTTTGTTACAGTAAGTTTTTTGAGCGATAAATTCAAGAGTATTTGCAGATATTTATGCATAATATTTTTATCGTCAGCAGTCGGAATGTTATTTTGTGTTTTACACTATAATACCGCGGAAAAACCGGTTATAAATTACTTGCAGGAATATGCAGGCACTCCTGTTTCTATAACAGCTAAAGTAAAAGACGTTAAATCTTCTTCATTTATGACTTCGTTTGACTTACAGGTGTTTGAAGTAAACGGCGAGAAATGCGGAAAATTCAATCTGTCCCTGAACGTGTTCGGCGAATGTCAGGCGGAAATAGACGATATTCTCGAAACCTCCGTTATTTTTAAAAATTTAGAAGACGACCTGACCTCGCAGACAAGCATAACCTATTATAAATCGTCGGGATATTACATATCAGCAGATTATTATGAAAATAGCGATAATTCTGCCGGTTCCGACAGTTCTGATACTTCAGAAGAGGCAAATCCGGTCTATAATCTGAAAATTACACCCGCACAATCCCACAGCCTGACATATTATCTTGACGCGATCAGAAATTACACAAAAGACACTTTTTTCAGGAATGTAAAACTCGACTATCACGACAGTCAGACTGCGGAAGCAGGCGTAGTTTACGGCGCGTTCACCGGGGATAAAAGTTATATAGATTCTTCTGTGCAGACAGATTTCAAAAGGTCCGGCATATCCTACGTTTTAGCGGTTGCCGGACTTCAGTTGTCTATTCTGTGCGGAATTATATTTTCGTTTTTAAAAATACTCAATATTCATAAAAAAGCAAGCTGTGTTATAATAATTTTATGCTGTCTGTTTTACATGGCGTTTACGGGTTTTTCTGTGTCTGTGATAAGAGCCGGAATTATGACTGTTTTGTTTTACGCCGCTTTTATGTTTGGAAGAAAAAGCGATTCTGTAACATCGCTGTTTATTGCGGGGATGGTTGTAATTCTTCTTAACCCGTATAATTCTCTGAACACAGGATTTCAACTGTCTTTTATGGCGACTTTGGGAATTGTCACGACTTCAAATCTGAGCGAAAAAATCCAGTCAAAAATAAATAATATCCCAATATTTGAATTTTTGATTAAAATTATAAAAATGATTTTTTCTTCAGCCGCTATTACAATAGCGGCGGTGGTCTTTACTCTCCCTATCACGTCATACGCATTTCACACGCTCAGTTTAGTATCTTTGGCGACTAGTATAGTAGCTTCGCCTCTTGTCACGGCAATATTGCTTTTGGCTTTAATTATGATGATATTTGCCCTGATTCCGTTTTTCAAAATTTTAACTTTCTTTGGAACGCCGTTGTATTATATATCAAAACTATTGTTATTTTTCGCGAAATTTTTCGCGTCTTTCAAATATTCATATATAGCTGTAAACAGCACAAACAGCGACAGTTTTTATATATTTGCGCTAATATTTTTAACAATCGTGATTTTATGTCTTTATATCATATCAAAACTTGCGGTTTTTGAAGAAAATATAAAAATAAAACGCGCAAGATTAATTTTATATTCGTCAGTCGCCGTAACTTTTATAATTATGACGGCAGTGCTGATTTATCCCCGCATTTTATTTAAAGACAGCTCAAGAGTCGCGTATTATTCCGACGATAAAAATCAGGATATAGTTTTATTTGATAAAGATTACGATTCAGCCGACATTATAGACATATCGGACGGCACATTGTCGCATGTTCCCAAAACATACGACATGCTCGTTGAAAACGGCGCAGTCAACATAAATTCGATAATATTGACGCACTACCATAAGAGACATATTCAGATGATACAGAGATATTTAACTTACTCAAACATAAAGAAAGTCTACATACCCGAACCATTGACTGAATACGATATAGAAGTCTATAATTCGCTGTATTATCTTTCGATAGAGCCGAACAGCGGATTCGAGCTTATAAAGTACGGCAGTTCTCTGAAATTGGACGACAATATAACAATCTCCACAACGATATTCGATTACAACAAAATGCAGCACATTATGGTAAATACAATTTATTCGAGCAATAACTTATATAAGGATTTTTTATATCTAAGCCTCGGATATGAAGATGGTTTCAGCAATTACACAGATGGCAAAAATTACGACGTTGTTTTCTACGGCACGCACAGGCATAACAAACGCGACGACAATTATACGTCAAATGTTTACGGCACGTTTGCCGGCGTTTTATCGAGCTATCTTGACAGCGGCAAAAATAAAACGACGCAGAAACTCGACATTCCTGTACTTGACGAATATATAACAGGCGGTTCTGTGTTACTTAAAAGCGACGATTATAATTCAATCGTGTTCGAAATCAATAGAACCGGAGATTTAAAATATTGGCTGAAATAATATCCTGCCAAACATCATAAAATGAAATTTGTATAGCCGGAAGATCTTATCCGCTCGTTTACGCAATTCAACCAATAGTCAAAAATATTATAAACTAAATCGAAAATCATTCCATTGCATTTTTTATCATTATGGATTATAATAGATAATATCAGCGGCTGATGAAAAATTAAAAATGTTAAATTAAATGTAAGTGGAGGATTATGCAATGAATATTAATATTGGCGAAACTATATCAACTATGCGCAAAGAAAAAGCTCTTACACAAGAGCAACTGTCAGAAGTTTTTGGAGTATCTGTGGCGGCAGTGTCAAAATGGGAAACCGGAATTGCTTACCCTGATATTGAACTTCTGCCTAAAATAGCCGGGTTTTTTGATGTATCAGTTGACCGGCTTCTCGGTTATGATATGAGCAAATTGGGAATGAATATAGATGAATGGCTAAAAAAAGTAAATGTTTTATTAGCAGAACAAAAAGGAACAGAAGCATTATCAATTTTAGGAAATCTTGCGTACAAATATCCGAATAATGTAAATATTATTGTTAAATACGCAAAAGTAAAATATCAATCGGTACACGGAAATCCGCGAAATGAAAATCACAGAAAACTTTTTAAAGAAGCGGAGGATATGTTGCTCTCAATAAACAGAAACGGGCTTGCAAGGCAAGAATATGATTCGATTATGGGCGCGTTATCTGACTTATATTTATGGGATAAAAAGTTTGATAAAGCGGAGAAAATATTGAACGAGCTGAATTCAGACGGTCCTGATTTTTGGTTTTATATCCATAAAGGCGAAATGGAAAAAGCACGGAAAAAATATTATTCTTTACTGGAGAAAACATTTTTAAATGACGCGCTCATTTATGGAAATTATCATGCTTTCTATGATAATCCTGAAAAGGTTATAGACCTGAACGACAAACTTATTAAAATGATACAAATATTCACCGACGATTTACCAGCTTATCCGGATAAAACACTTTCTATTCTTCATGAAAGCAACGCTTTTATGCACGCAAGATTAGGCAAAAAAGATGAATCATTAGCGGAAATTGCAAAATTAATGGAATTTTACGGCGATTCATACGAGTCATTTATTAAATTGATAAATTGCGACGAAAGAAAAGAATATGAATTGGTAAAAAATACTGATGAATTTAAAAAGCTGACAGAAAAATTAAAATAACAAACTATAAATGTAAAAAGAATCC
>WQYZ01000129.1 GCA_009780985.1 Oscillospiraceae bacterium
AACCCGACGGGCAACATCACGCTGCAGGACGCAGTTAAAATGCTCGTTACGGCGCTGGGTTACACCGGACTTTCATATCCGGTTGGCTATCTCTCACAGGCAAACAACGCTGACGTAGCTTTAATCGGCGCATACGTTGAAACACCATCATTCTCATTCAGCGGCGTTGCAGCTACACAGGAGATAACAAGGAATCAGATGGGTATGTTGCTCTACAACTTCTTACTTTCCTACTACAACAAACTCCAGATGGTATTCAACGCAGTCGACGGCAGATATGAATCTCAAAATATTCAGACTCCCGTTATCAACTCATTCGGCATAACCAAAACAACAGGATATGTCACAGGCGTACAGAACTACGCTGCAAAACTTAATATAGCAGATTACAACCGTTCAGGTCTTCCTGTAACTCTCGTCGGATCAGCACTCTCTGCAAAGCAGGTAGCTGGTACAGTAAGCACTAAACCTGTCGATTTAGTAATTTCTTATGCTGATTATGTTCCTGGATCATATGTAAACAATGTCTATGCGGCTGCTGCTTATGTTCCGGCTAAAAATGTATTCGCATATAGCAAAGACCTCGGCTTTGTCGGTTTTGACGGAAATCCTATCACTGCTTATAACGCAGGAGATCTTCTTGGCTTAAAAGTTACTATTTACAGAGACACAAGACTGAACACTTCTACTCCTATAATGCTCCCGGCCGCAAGAATACTCGGTACAAAAACCGACGTTTCTGCTGTTTCAGGTTCAACGGCTGATTTCACAACAAAGAACACGCCTACCGCTACTACAGTTCCAAAAACTCAGGTAGACGCGTTAAACTCTCTCACACTTGGAATAGATGACGGCACTACTGTAAAATACGACCAAAACGGCACACATGATTTGAACGCTGCAACAAATCTCTATATGTTCACAGGTGCCGACGGCATACTCACTTCTGAAAATGCAATGAACAAAGACGGCTCTGTTGGTGCTGTAAACACCGGATTCTCTTTCAGAGAAGATACAATGGAAAAAGAATTGGCTAACCAGGTTAAAAACGCTGGTCACTACAAACTCGAATATATCAACAACGGAACAGATTCCAACGGTATGCCTGAGTTCTTCTATATCTACAGACCTTTCCAGGTTGGCTATGTAACAGGCGTTGCTGCCGGTAACTTTAATATCAACAGACTTAATTGGGACGGTACTGTAAATGCAAGCATTAACGACGGTGCTTATGATACATGGCACTATGGGACAGTAAATGACAAAACAGCCGATCTAAGTCTCTCCGGCGCTAACGCTTTCGCAGTAGGCAACGCATATCTCTATACGGCATATAACGGCATAATAGACTTATATGGTAAGCTTACAGAAGTTTCCGCAGCAGGCGGCGTTCAGGCTCTGGCAATCGGAGGCGGCAGCGTAATGTTCACAGGAAACCTCCAGGCAACATTCGCATATAACACAACATTCGCCAAAGCTATCGGAGCTCTCCAAGGCAGCGATACAAATGGTGTAGCTGCTCTCGCATATTACAAAGTATTTGCAGATTCGGCAACTGGTGCTCCTTATTTCGTTTATAAATCTGCAGACGCTCCTGACACTTCAAGAAAATGGGATTACGGCGTAATTCTGAATCCTGTACCCAACGACAATAAATTGGTCGCAGGCAGCGGACCTATCGCAGTACCGTATGCTGACGGCACAGTAGGCTGGATGTACAGAGTATTTGACGCTACAAAGAACTCAATCATCAATAATGCAGTTCTTATGAGCACGACAAATAATCTCCTCCCAGGCGACTATGTAGGTATCTCTCAGAACAGCAACAGCACCTACGAAGTATCATCAGTAACTAATATTGTAAACGGAACAAGCGAAAGATTCTCTATGAATCCAGGTTATGCTTGGGGATACAACACATCTGCAGCAGCTATAGCTGCACACACGGATTCTGCTACTCTGGACAGTTACAATTCAACAAACGGATTGCTTACTCTTACCAACGGTAAAGGAACGAGCGGCGCATCACCAAGCGCTATAACAAGCGGTCTTATTATAGCTGTAAATCGTTATGCGACATATGATGCTGATAATAAAGTCCCGACTGGTCTTATTACGGATGCAGACCTCACAACGACTAAAGCTGCTATAGCAACAGCGGCAGTTATAAGCAAAGATTCATTGGCAAACTACAACAAAGTGGCAGGCACTATTGTAGACGCCGGATTTGTAGCAGGCGGAAGCGGACTTACAGCAGGCGGCGCAAACGCTACGTGGGTTACTTTGAAAGATGAAATCACAATGTCTACTACACCTGACAGATACGGTATCGTACTTGATCAGAATGGATTTACCAATGGAAGCACCGTAATTGATATATACGGCTCACCGTATATTACAAAACAAGCTTATGTATATACAAATAATACAATAGTAAATGTATGCGCACCGTCAAATACGGATATTGTCGCTACAGGTAATATAGTAGCAATTTCTGAATCGCAGAAAATAACATTGCTCAACCCGTCAAGCACTTATTATATTGTAAGTCAGGTTGATAACACACTTGCACACACAGGATGGGCAGACTGGTCAAGCAGTTCAGCTACTGCAATAGGCAATGCTGCTGCTGCTGCTAAAGCAAATAGCAATATAGTAAATGGAAATGCTGCAAACGGCGTAACGATGTATGCAGGCTTAGTATCAAACTATGTAGCAGGTGCATCATTTACTATAGCTACAAATGGAGCTGGAGATTTTGCTTTCTTAGCTGGTAATGTTGCTTATCCTGTTGGTAGCACTTATACAGTTATAGCAGCTGATTTGAAATCTGTAGCAGATGGCGGTAACGGTCATTTAGTAGGCACAACCACAACTTATAAGGTAGGTCAGGTTGTTACACTTACAGCTGATAAATTAAGTGGCCTCGATACTACAATCACAATTCCGAGTAACAGATATAATGTCATTGCAAGCGTAGATTTAACAGCATCGGTTACTGCTAATCCTGGCGCTAATAAACCAGCATATGCAGCATTCACTCCGGTACCGGATCCCGCTGGCATAAAAGGCTTAGTTTCTATGAGTAATGATGTATTCGCACAAAATGGTGCAGGAACACGTCTGGATACAGATGGCGTTACTAAGTTACCGAATCAAATGTATGCTGTCGCATATGTTGACAACGCAACCGGCGTAACTGTTTCCGTAACATTTATATTCACGACATTTAGACAGGCTCAATCAGGTTCATGGGAATGGCCGTGGAATAACTAATCTATAATCCACTCGAAATATAGAATAATAAAACAACAGATAATGAAAAAGTAAAGTAAGTCAAAATTTTACCCTAATATAGAAAAGAGCCGCTCGAAAGAGCGGTTCTTTTTTTGCGCGCGATGTGGGCAGGGACAAAGAAAAAATTTTTTGTAAATTGATTGACAAAGAAAAATTTATGATGTATAATATAACTGTATAAGTTAAAAATAAATGCGGATAGCTACCGTAAGACGGCTGACCCAGGTAAGAAAGAAAATAAATTAGTTTCCACTTTGGGGTTCGTGGGGGACTAATTTACCTTGATTGAGAAAGTAATTATAAGTGTTAAAACCATGATGATAAAAATAAAAATTCTAAACATCTTATATTTAGTCACAGGCATCACCTCGTTTTTATCTCCCTGACAAACTGGGAGCGAGATATAGCCAGTCGTCCCACGACACTATCCGCATTTAATATTATACATTATCTTATATAAAAAGTCAAGAAATTATTAAAAAGTAAGTCAAAATTTTACCCTAATATAGAAAAGAGCCGCTCGAAAGAGCGGTTCTTTTTTTGTGCGCGATTTTTATTTTTGTACGGGTCTTGACAAAACTGTTATTAGATCTGTCCGGAAACTGTAGGGGACGATGGTAATCGTCCCGTAAAATCACGGGCGGATTACCTAAAATCACGGGCGGATTACCATCCGCCCCTACGTAAATCGGGTTTCCGGACACATCTATTATATAATGTGCGACGTCAAAAGTCAAGTGGATTTTTACGTTTTTCTGGGGTTTTGGGTCTTGACAAAACTGTGCCGGCATGGTATAATATGTTAGTATACTTTTATCTCAAACAGCACAAATAATAGTAATAAGTATTGGAATTTGTCAACGTTTTCAAACAAAACGCTTGACAGATTGTGTTTTTAGGGGGAGGTAAAAAACAATGCTCGACGAAGAAGTTTTTGAATATTACGCGCCGTTTATACGCGAATTTATATATAAAAGCGGCTGGGAAGAACTGCGCGAAGTGCAGATTGAAGCCGGTAAAACTATTTACGGCTCTGAGAACAATATGCTTTTATGCGCGGGGACTGCGACGGGCAAAACCGAAGCGGTTTTTTTCCCCATAATCTCGCAAATGGTGGAAGACCCGCCGTCAAGCGTCGGCGTGATATATATCGCGCCTCTGAAGTCGCTGATAAACGACCAGTTTATACGCCTCGACGCGCTTCTTGAAGAAGCGGAAATCCCCGTATTTCACTGGCACGGCGACGTCACTTTGTCGCACAAATCAAAGATGCTGAAGTCGCCTAAAGGGATTTTGCAGATAACCCCGGAATCCTTAGAAAGTATGCTGATAAACCGCAGCAACGATTTGCCGCGCATTTTCGGAGATTTAAGATATGTCGTAATCGACGAGATACACACAATGCCGGGCGTTGACAGAGGCAATCAGATTATCTGTATTCTGCAGAGATTAGAGAAAATCATAGAAAAGTCGCCGCGCCGTTTCGGTCTGTCGGCGACTGTCGGCGCGCCGGAGGAAATCGCAAAATGGATGTCGCAGGGAAGTCAGCGGGAATGTGATATTATTCAGATCAAATCGGCAAAAACAAAATGGCGGCTTGCGATAAATCATTTTTATGTAGCCCCGCAGGCGGATTCAACTGCCAGTTCTATGAGTTTGGACGAACAGCGCGCAATGGTCGGCGGCGGCAAAAATAATAATATCGAAAATATGGATGGTATAATAGACGACATGAATAATTTCGGCGACGTCGAAAATTTGGACGAACTGAATAATTTAGACAACGAAGCGTTTCCAGAATACGACAAATTCGCCGAGTTTATAAAAGAGGATGAGGGATTTTCGTATATGTACGACTGCGCAACGGAGAAAAAAAGTCTGATTTTCACAAACTCGCGCGAAGAGGCTGAGTTTGTCACGGCGACAATGCGCGAAATTGCAAAGCACAGAGGCGAAGACGATATATTTTATATACATCACGGGGATTTATCCGCCGCAATACGCGAAGAAGCCGAGCTTGTCCTGAAAGACGAGGAAAAACCGGCGGTCGGAATTGCGACGGTCACAATGGAACTCGGCGTCGATATAGGCAGATTGGAGAGGGTTATACAGGTTTCGTCGCCTAACACCATATCGAATTTTCTGCAAAGGCTCGGACGTTCGGGAAGACGCGGCGACCCGTCCGAAATGATTATGATATTCAGGGAGGAGGAGCCGCTTCCCACTGCGATTACGCCGAAGTTAATCCCCTGGGAGATGTTGAAAGCCATAGCCGTCACGCAGTTATATATCGAAGAAAAGTTTATCGAGCCTCCGAATATGAAAAAACTGCCGTTCAGTCTGTTATATCATCAGACCATGAGCTTTGTCGCCTCCCACGGTGAAATCACTCCGAAAGCTCTCGCGGACGAAATGCTAAATATTTCGCCGTTTAAAGGCGTGTCAAGGGAGCAGTTCAAAGAGCTGTTATTTGCGCTTTTACAGAACGACCATTTGCAGTTCACAGAGGACGGCAGGGAAAAAAGCGTGATTATAGGCTTAAAAGGTGAGAGGATTATAAATTCGTTTAAGTTTTATGCGGTCTTTCAGGACGTGGAAAGTCTTACGGTCAAATGCGAATCTAAAGAAATCGGCACAATAACAAAAAGTCCCCCTGAAGGTGAACGGTTCGCCCTTGCGGGCAGGACATGGGAAGTTATAGAATTGGATTTAAAGCGCAAAATAATATATGTCAAACCGGTCGAGGGTAAAATGACTATAGATTGGCCTGGCGAATACGGGGTTATCCATACAAAAATAGTCGAGAGAATCAGAAGAATACTCGAAGAGGACACAATTTATCCGTATCTTCTGGAAAGCGCTCAGAATAGGTTGAAAGAAGCGAGGGATATTGTGAGAAAGACAAATCTGTTCAAGTACCCGCTCGCGCATCTCGGCGGATATTCATACGCTTTTTTCCCGTGGCTCGGCACTGTTTCGTTCAGAACTCTGCGCAGGTATATAAAAGTAAACATGGCAAAACAGTTTAAGATAAGCAATCTCGAATTTGACGGGTGTTATTATTTTGAGTTCAAAATGGAAAAAGGCACGGATTATGATTTTATAAAATATATGTACGACGACATAAAAAGAAACGGCATAGACAAAGAGGAATTAGTCGGACTGAACGAGGATTTCGCCCACGAAAAATACGACGAGTATATCCCGAAGCATTTATTGCGCGACGCGTTTATCAGCGACAATCTTCGCACCGACGAAATAGAGGTCAGGATAGGCGAATATCTGGGGATGTATTGAAATTGAAAAATGGCTTGACAATACAGCCAATATGATGTATAATGGATATGGGGATTAAAATGAAAATACACGATTATTATACAGAGGGCGGGAAAAATTTAATAAAGGAATACTTACACAATCTGCCTAAAGATGAACAGATGGAAGGATATAGAATCAGGCACAACATAATTAAATATGGTTTGGAAGCATTTTCATTTCTTAATACGCGACAATTACGGGGTAAACTGTGGGAAATCAAATTCACAGATAACCGCATTATGTATGTGATACGTGACAGTGACAATGTGCATTTTCTCCATGCCTGCAGGAAACAAAAAGGTAAAGCTGAAAAATTTGAACTTGACAAAGCCATACAACGGGCAAAAGAACGTAATTTACTATAGGGGGTGTTTTTATGCCGTTCAAAGAAGTTAATCCGGCGGAAGAATTAAAAGAATTAAACGCATTATTAGATTCAGACCCTGCGCTTAAACAAAAATTTGACACAGAACAAAAGGAATTTGAATTCAGGCTGAAATTGGCGCGGGCGCGTAAAGAAAAAGATTTAACTCAAAATAATATAAAAGAAGTTACTGGTTTGACCCAGCAGGCGATAAGCCGGATTGAAAAAGGCACTAATTATCGAAGCCCAACGCTGAAAACATTAATCCGTTATGTTGACGCGCTTGGATATGAATTAACAATAACGCAAAAATAGCGATTTTGTATTAAAAAATTACGAGCGGCGCCAATCTTCGCACCGACGAGATAGAAGTCAGGATAGGCGAATATCTGGGGATGTATTAAAATGTATTTATATCACTATTTTGATAAAACAATCGGTCCGTTTGTCAATTTATCGGATGTATCTGTAGATGAAGCGAAAGCTATTCTTAATAAAATCAAAGAAATTAAGCCGGATACCCAAAGCGCGCAGCGTCACCCTGAATATGTCAAATACAGACATCATTATGAGGAAATACTCAGAACAGAGTTCGCAAAAAAAGGCGGCGTTATAAAAAGACAAGCACCGCATTATATGGTAGTTGAGCATAGTCCGTGGCTAAGCACATGGTTTGAGAACTGCGCGTATATAAAAATCCCTGTTGAAGAATTTGATATAAAAACGGTTTCTTTTACATACGGCGATTCACACCCTGTATTCAGCAACAGAGCGCATAAAATGGATGACAAAGAATATCGCAGGAAGTTATATACATACTACGAGATATTGGAAATCATAGAGAAGTATGGGTTGCCGCAGGATTGGAATGACGACGGCAGATACGGACCGGAAAGATATGTGGAAGCGCATATATGGAGTGACGAAACGATAAACAAATACCGCTAATAAATTTTTTAAGGAGGATTTTTTATGGAAGATTATGACATAAAAAAAGAACTGCCGGATTTATTATTTAAAGAACCCAGACGATATGAAATACATGAAGGCAAAATATATTACATGGCGGGTGCGCCGACAGGACACGGAGATGTTATATTAAATCTCACGACATTGTTCAAGAACTTTCTCAAAGGCAGGAAGTGGCGTGTTTTCAATGAGAATGTAAATGTGACTTTCAAAAGAAATTTCAGGGAATATATGCCCGACGTTAAAATCGTATGCGACCCGAATAAAATAAAAAAAGACGGCATACACGGCGCGCCGGACTTAATAGTTGAAGTGCTTTCGCCGAATACCCAGAAAAATGACAGGGGATATAAATTTGATTTATACGAACAAAACGGAGTAAAAGAATACTGGATAGTTGACATAGGCAATAAAAACGTCGAGGTTTATCTATTAAAAGACAATAAATTTGAACTTGACAATATATATCATCATTTTTCGGACGAAGATATAAAAGAAATTGAGGAATTTGAAATTGAAAATGACGAAGTAAAAGCCGAAAAAGAAATGATAAAAGTTAAAACAATGAAAACGTCTCTGTTCGGCGACGATTTGATTATCAACATAGCAGACGTATTTGAAAATATAGATTAATCAACGCCTTTCTCACATCAGCATCGGGTGGATTTTCCCGTCCATATCCCACGACGGCAATCCCAGAATCTTCGCGGCAAGGGCGCATATATCCACTATACAGCCGCCGGATATTTCGGATATTCCTGACGTTTCTTTGAATTTCCGAGCAGTTTTCCCGAATACGCTGTAAAAAGTAGCGTAATCCGGCAGCCCGGGAGTGTATCCGTGCTGTCCGCGTTTTTTCCTGTTCGCGTCTCCGAAACATACCCCGTCGCAAGCCTCAAGCCCCAACGCATACCGACCGTAAAATCCCCCTGTTTTCATCTCGTCGTCTGTAAGATACCGCACTATACCGCGAGATTTAAACTGTTCTATGATTTCTATGATTTTGTTTTTTATATTGCCGGGTTCACCGATAATTTTAAGAAAACATGTCCCTCCGGCATTGTGAAAGAACGCTTTGTTTTTCAAGTCGGGAGACTGCGAAATATATTTGTTTAAATTAATATTCGCATGAACGTCTTTGCTTGCATGGTCGCCGAAAACAATTATATGCGAATCGTCGTATATCCCCGCTTCTTTTATTGCGGTTACAATCTTTTCAAGTCTTGCGTCATAGTCTGAAATAGTGTTTAAAATTATATCGCGTTTCAGACCGTATTTGTGTTTTTTCCCGTCCATATCGCATAAGTGAATCATCATAAGATTTGGCTTGTATTTTTTTATCGTCTCGCAGGCAACAGCAGTCGAGAAATTATCCAAGCCTTTAAGATTGAAATTAAATGGAAGAACTTTATAAAAAAATTTAACGAGCATTTCCAGCTGATATGACGCGCTGCCGTTTATAAGCGACGTAAAAAGCTGGCTCTGATTTTTTCTGTTTTTGAATATTTCGGGCATATTATAAGTTATATCGGCGGACGCGGTCACGGGCCAAAATATTGAGCACGTTGAAAGTCCCGCTTTTTTTGCCTCGTCGAAAAGAGTTGTGGTGCGTATATTGCCTCTGTGCCATCGCCAGAACGGTTTCTCGCCGTCCGAAATATACGGAGTTGGAAAAGTGTTTTCTATAACTCCGTGTTTATCTGGATATACTCCCGTTATGACAGACGTATGCGACGGGTATGTGTTGCTTAAAAACACGGATTTCACATTCCGCACAAGCACGCCGTTTTTTTTCAGCAATCTTGAAAAAAACGGCGAGTTTTTTAATATATTTACATCATCGTCCGACACCGAATCAAGAGATATTAAAAACAGATATTTTTTATTATTCACAAAATTGCCCTCATTTACCGATTGTAGGGGCGGCAGATTGCCGCCTCTACAATATTATGCCCAGTTATTCACATTAATATTACCCTAATTTTTCGTATGCGGCAACTGTTTTGTCTATATCCGTCTGCATTTTGGCTTGCATTTTTTCAAAGGCGGAAGCGTAATCTGTTTTCTTATCCCTTCCGTAATAGACAATCGTCATCGCAAAATTGCCGAAATTATATATATATCCTATGTCGTATGCCGTATTGTTTAATATTATGTCGAGCATACCCTGACTTTCTTCGTCTCTTGCGAATTTGCCGCGAAGATTGACATCATAATATGCCGGCTGTAAAGTATATCTCGACTCTGCGGATAAATCTTCGAGAATTGTTCCGGTTCTTGCGAGGTCGGAATTAGTCACCGGTATAGATATACCGGCTCCCGTGTGTGGATTCATATGTGTGATATAATTTGTCTGCGCGGAGTCCAACTTAGGCAGGGGAATAATGCCGAAATCCGTATCCATGCCGCGAAGTCTTTCGACTATTCTCATTCGTATCCATGAGAACAACGCCCTGTCTTCGGAAAACATTTGCACCTGCTCGTCGTAAATACCGAATTTCCCCGCATATCTGTGAAGATTAATGAAATCATTCTCGTCCAAAGCCATTTCCGACATTTTGTTTTCAATCGAATAGCATCTGTCCGATCCGTAAGTAATAATAGGGATGTCGTTTGCGTCTTTCGCGCATATTTTTTCGCCGCCTGAGACAATAAACGAAATATCCGTATCGGCTTGAAGTATGCAGCCGAATCTGTCGTCTAAGATATACATTTGACCGTCGCCGTTCAGATCTTTTGACACGCCTTTGCTCATTTCTATCAGCTTATCAAATGTCCAATCCCCGCGTTTTACTATATCGTACGGGCTTTCGAGGGCGTTTTGCTGGAGCAGCGATTTGTTGAATATCATAGCTTCCATTGCGTCGTTATCTATAATCAGTAAATCGCCCTGCATGACAAACTGTTTGTGCATAACCGACAAATCTCTGGTACAGCCCTGATTCCACCACGGTTTTGTCAAATCCATGTTTGGCACTGTAAACAAATCCACAAAATCTCCTTCCTGCGCATAAGAAGCAAATTCAATAATATGCGGACAGACAACATCATAACTGTCATCCCCGGCTTTAACCATTTTGCGGAATGTTCCGGCGAAGTCCTCCACCGGGGTTTCGGATATTGTAATATTGTATTTGTCCTCTATTTTTTTGTTTCTTGCGAAAACCGCGTCGTTTATAACGTCTCCGTTTTCTTCTGTGGCGGATATATCCCTGTGGTCCCATTCTCCCCAGTCAACCTGGTCTTTCCAGGAACGCGTCAAAAACCTAAAATTATAGCCGCCGAAATCCTGCGCGGGCAGGTCTGGATACAGTAAAGTCGTCTCCTGTGCTGTCGCATTTTGGGCTCCGGTCTGATTAGAATTGTCGGTTGTGGCGCTGTTATTATTTTGATTCCCCGAACTTGTTTTGCACGACGTCAGAACGGATAGCAGCATTATGGCTGTCAAGGAAATTGCAATTAATCTTTTTACAACGATTTTCATGTAATTTTCTATTACCTCACTAAACTTAATTTTAACTTAATTTTTCATATGCGGCTGTTGCTTTATCTATAGCAGCCTGCATTTTGGGCTGGTATTTTTCAAAATCCGAAGCAAAATCGGGTATTTTATCGCTGCGTCCGTAGTTTACAACCACGTCGCCGAAATTTCCGAAATCATAGATATACCCTATGTCGAATGCAGTATTTGACAGTATTATGTCGAGCATTTCCTGACTTTCGTCGTCCCTTGCGTATTTGCCGCGCAGATTAATCTCGTAATATGCGGGCTGCAATGTATATTTAGATTCCGCGGATAAATCTTCGAGAATCGTTCCTGTTCTGTCAAGGTTAGAAGCGGTGACAGGTATTGCTACTCCTGCGCCGACGGGTCCGTTATTGTTTGTAATGTAGTTCGGCTGCGCAGAGTCCAATTTGGGAAGGGGAAGTATCCCGAAATCCGTATCCATGCCCCGCAGTCTCTCTACGATTCTCATTCTTATCCACGAGAACAACGCTCTGTTTTCAGAAAACATCGTCACCTGTTCGTCGTATATAGGGAATTTGTTTTCATATCTGTGAAGATGTACGAAATGGTCGTTGTCAGCCATCATTTCGGCAAGCGCGTCCGTAATTTTATAGCACCTCTCCGAGCCGTATGTTACAACAGGCGCGTCAGTAGTAGGGTCTTTTGAGCATATTTTTTCGCCGCCTGATACGATGAACGAGGGTCCGCTGTCAGCCTGAAGTATGCAGCCGAACTCATCGTCTAAAATGTACATCTTACCGTCGCCGTTCAGGTCTTTTGAAACAGTCCGGCTCATTTCAATCAGCTTATCGAACGTCCAGTCGCCGCGTTTCACTATATCGTACGGGCTTTCCAGACCGTTGTCTTTCAGAATGGTTTTGTTGAATATCATAGCCTCCATCGCATCGTTGTCAATAATCAATAAGGCGCCTTGCATTACATATGACTTATGCAGGATTGACAGGTCGCGGAGACAGCCCTGGCTCCACCATGGTTTTGTCAGATCTACATTCGGCACCTGCAACAGGTCTAAGAAATCCCCTTCCTGCGCCATAGGAGGAAACTCCGAGATATGCGGGCAGACGACATCGTAGCTGTCGTCGCCGGCTTTCACCATTTTACGGACTGTTCCGGTGAAGTCTGTAACTACGGTTTCGCTTATTGTTATATTGTATTTGTCCTCTATTTTCTTGTTCCTTGCGAAAACCGCGTCGTTTATAACGTCTCCCGTCTCTTTCTCCGCATATAAGTCCCTGTGGTCCCATTCCACCCAGTCGGGATTTTTTATTGTGCGGGTCAGGAACTTGAACTCATAGCCGCCGAAATCCTGAGCGGGCAGGTTTGGATATAACAGCGTCGTTTCCTGTGCCGCAGTATTTTGGGGGTCAGTCTGATTAGAATTTCCGGTTGTGGCATTGTTGTTATTTTGATTCCCTGAACTTGCATTGCATGACGTCAGAACAGACAGCAACATTATGGATGTCAGTGAAATTGCAATTAATCTTTTTACAATGATTTTCATGTA
>WQYZ01000130.1 GCA_009780985.1 Oscillospiraceae bacterium
AGTGAGCCGGGGTTCGGTATGTATGCAAACCAGACAACTAAATTGATGGCATTCGCAGATGAGCCAAACGCGAAGATAACATGGTCCAGCAGTTCGCCAACTATTGCTTCGATAGTAGCTGATACAAATGATTCAACAATCGCAACGTTGACTACGTCAAATAGTGCAGGCAGCACTAATATAAAAGCAACGGCGAATAACGGCAACGTCAATTCGAATATCGTCAATCTGGCGGTTACGAATACTTCTGCACCGCCGCCTAAAACAGCGACCCCTATGGTTGCGAAAATATCAGTTGACGGTAGCGTAGATGCCTCTCTTTGCGCCTATAACATAGACGGAAACAACTACTTCAAACTACGCGATATAGCGGAAATTATCAAAAGACGCGTGAAGAATAATACAACTAAACAATTTGATGTTGAATGGGTCGGTGGAAGTAACAACCGCGTTAATTTAATTAAAAATAAAGAATATACTTATATTCAAGTTGAATTTAGTGATAACTTTATTACTTGGAGCAGTAGCGGGAGTAAAACAGTTAATGAAAGTACTCATAAATTTTTTGTTTCTAATGTCCAAGTCAATTGGGCGGCATATTTAATTAATGGGTTCAACTATGTCAAACTCCGCGATGTAATGGAAACGGTTGATATTAATGTCGTTTGGGATAGCACGAGCGAAACCACCCGACTTGATACTTCTAAAGGCTATCAAGAACCGAATACTTTTACGGATTGCCATTTAGTTGGGTATAAAGGCTGTGGACGATGTGTAGATCTTTGGGGTACTGTAAGCGGCGAAGGAGACACAACAAAAATGTCTGATTGGGCAAATACTGACCAGCAAAGATGGTCGCTTGTGAGCGAAAACGGCAAATATTATTTAAAATCCGCTCGCGGAAACTATTATCTCGGTTATAACAACAAGACATGGGGAACTCATTACCAAAATTCGAACGACCATCTTAAATTGGCTGATATAACTTCGAGTAAATCGACCGCTGCTGAAATAACGTATGAAGTTGTAAATCAACAAAAGAGTTATTACCGTTTCAAAAAGACTATAGGAGGCACAGAGCATTATTTAACCATGACAGCCGGTTCAACTAGTAATGATAATGTTCTTGTATGGTACTCTGAGGCAGGCAGAAACGACCAGATATGGAAAGAAGGAATTATGCAACGTGTACAAGGACCGCTCCCGTGCCGACCAAGTGCTATATTTGCAGCTCGAAAACGGCACGACGGCAAATTCAAAACTGTACAATATGTTTGTGACTTGTTTGGCTGAAGATAACCGCTACGGTGACATACACAAAAAGCTCACTGAACTCCAGCGCATACCGTATTCACAGGTAGCCGAATGGGTCGATGCGATAGGTGGAACGAAGCTTATCATACCAGACACTAAGCTGAACAAAGAAAATTGGAATTGTCCCGTACTACAAGATACAGCAAGTCATATAAGCGCGCCCGTTCGCGACAAAGACGGTCATTTAGCTGGAGTTACCGTGTTCAACTACAAAAATATCAATTTCAACAACTCCGATGAAACGCAGCAGATAAACTTCATGGAAAATTTCAGGACATCAATAGAGACAATATACCTTGCATATTACGTTTCGCAGTGCGACAAAATGAAGGAATTAGGAATGATGGAAGGAGATGACAAAAATGATAAAGTTGTTAGATGAAATATACGATATTTTCATACTCAACGGGTGGATTATACCGTTTATATGCTTGCTGTACGGTATCGTAATAAAATATTACTTAAAACATAAAGGCAACAGCAGTATCGTATATTTGACCCCGATATTTTGCGTGGTAATAAGCTGTATAATATTTTTGACGATTCCAAATATTGATAGAGCACCATGGGGAATCATGCACGAAATATCAGACGTTCTGTATAACGGGCTTGCGGCGGTCGGCATTTACGAGTTAGTGAAATCAACACGGAAATTCATATTGATTTACATATTGAAGAAACGACTTCCTGAACATAGCACAGATCAAAAATAATCCCAATATATCCGAACAAAAATATCGAATTTAATAAAAATTAAATTTTTTATTCTATAAATAGAACGAAAAAAATACCACTATCGTAACAACATTTTGTATAATTTCACAAAATTTTTACTATATATTGTTATCTATCAAAATCAATTCGTTAATGACAAACTGAATTTACACAAAAATAAAAGCGCTTGTGCAATTTACACAAGTGCTTTTAACTGCGTTTTATATAATTACAAAATCAAATTTATATTGATGTCGTAGATTATATGCAACAATTTTTAATATGCCGTATTACTATAAGACATCGGAATGGTTTCTGTCGTCCCATTTCTGTATACTGTACAGGTAAAAGTAAAGCGGTATGTATAACCTGTCGATACATAATAAGTGGCATTCCACGGTAAGTAATCACTATTTATGGTTATACCGGTCCATCTGGTAATTTCTGTATAAGTTCCATTTGAATTGAGCCGTTCCAATACAGCTACTCCGTCTATTTTCGTTGTTCCAGAGTTTCCAAGCACTGAATAAGACAGAGTTCCTTTACTTCCGCTAAATGATAATCCGATAGTGATTGTGCTCGTTTGCGCCCAATAAGGCTGTATTGTACCACCAGGTGATTGTGATGACGCAGATGTAAGGTTAGTCTGAGCGTTTACCGCAATAGTCATAGAAAATAATAATGTCAGTGCCAATAAGATTGATAGTGATTTTTTGTTCTTTAAAATCATTAGAAGTCCCCTTTCTTTCTTTTAAAATATAAGATTATTTTAACCTTCTATATATTAAACGAAAAAAAGGGGAATATCGTAACACATTTTGTATATTTTTTTTATTTTTTCAAAAAACTTTTATTCAACGCTCTTAGCCATTTCAATTAATTCGTCAGTATCTATTTTTGCCATGAGTTTTAAAACGCTATCATTATATTTCCAAAATAATATATTATAGTCTCCATCCGTCGATTCAAACAAAGCGGCTTCATTTCCGTTAATATCAGTCTCGACAAATGATTTTTGTTCATTGTCTGTTGCTGTCGCGAATGATTCATTTGAATATTGCTCAAATATAATTTTCTCTCCATCGCTGTTTTGGTATATCAAAAATTTCATATCGCCATTTAAATTTAATTGTACTTCTGTAAATCCATCTGGGATATATTTCGGTCTCGGCATGTTTATATTAACATCCGTTCCCGAATTGCCCAATTCGACATATGTATATTGTCCATACCACTTTATTATCGTATCAAAAATATAATTCCTTGATGCTTCAACAGTCATTAAAACGGCGGTTAAAATAACAATGACAATTGCCGCTGATGCAACTGTTTTTTTGAAATACTTTTTAAATGTGGTAATTTTGCCTTTGCGTGTCGCTCTGGATATCATCTTTCTTAACTTTTTTTCATATTCCGGCGATGGCTTATACATTCCCTCCAGTTCCTCACATGTGGGCAGTTTTTCCATCTTTTTCCGCATCGCTTCTTTTAGTGCCACTTTTAGTAAAGCATCATATATCTCGTCATCTTTTTCGCTGCTCTGCATTTTTTTCTTCCTCCTGCAATAATTTGCGTAATTTATTTTTCGCTCTGCTCACCCGCATTTTCACCGCGCCGCGGTTTAGGTTCAATATCCCCGCTATTTCGTCGTATGAACATTCTAAAATTTCCGACAAATAAAGCGCATCTGATAAATTATCCGGCAGAGACATAATTTTATCGACTAATAAATCATATGATTCTTTCATCGATAAAGTCTCGAACGGCATATCGCTTATATTTGAATCGCTTATCACTTCCTCCATATCTTCTATCGAAATATCGTCTTCGTTTCTTTTCCTTATCTTTCGAATCATATCTATTGCAGTATGCCGAACTATGATATTTATAAAACTGATTGTTTCAATGCTGTCTATATCTTTTATTTTATCAAGATTCTTCATGATTTTAAACATTGATTCAGAAACTGCATCTTCCGATAAGGCATAATCGGTTAAAATATCCCTCGCCGTATTAATCATTGTGTTGTAATATTTTCTATGTATCATTTCTATTTTTATTCGGTCGTATTCCGAGCGCATGGACATTAGAAAGTAAAAACCTAAAATATGTATCATATAGCCTCTTATTTTTGAAAATATTCGGAACATTATATCCGTTCTCTACTGTCTGTATTCCGATTATATCATAAATGCGAAAATTTTTCAAGGCTTTGTAAATTAATTTTTATATTCATGCCAAAACTTTGATTAAAATGTTATTTTTGTTTGCTTTTTATTGGCGGTTTATATATTTTGTCAAATTCTTCACATAATAGAAGTGAATCGGTTTTCCTTTTGTATTTTTCTTTTAACGCCATTTTTAACATCATATTGAATTTTTTATTATTTATTTTTTTCTTTTTCAAATTCTCATTTCCTATATTTATAAAATATTTGTTTAAACTACATAATAAAAGATTTTGTACTGCCGAAAACAAATCATAACTGATTTTTTACAAATTATATATCAGAAAAGCAAAAAAATCAAGAGCAAACATAAAAACTTTTCATAATTTCCGTTTAAATTTTATATTTTAACAATACCTAAAGCTGAACGAACATAAGTTTTTCGTTCGGCTTTTTTCGTTGCGCAGTTTTTTATTTTTTCGCCGACTTTTTAAACCATAAAACTTTTTCAAACGTTCAATTATTAATATTCGCGTTTTTCGGCAGTACAAAATCTTTTATTATGTCTCTACCAGTTGATTTTTACCAAATTAAGGCGTTCTACACTTTTTCGAAGCTCCGAACCGCTCTTTTTTAGATAAATTAATGTTGTTTCAAATTTGCTGTGCCCCATGAGTGATTTTAGCTCCGCTATATTATTTACAACGCTGAGGAATGTACGAGCAAAGAGACTCCGAAGAGCATGCGGCTTAACCTTGTTCGGATCAACTCCAGCCAACGCACATAACTTTTTCATATCTGCCCATATATTAGACCGATGTATTGGTTTGCCAGACTTCGTAACAAATACTGCGCCGGATTTTATATGATATTTTTTCGCATATTCTAACAACACTTTTGCTAAATCGGACGGAATCAAAATCGTTCTGATTTTACCTTTATTTTTGATTTCTGCGCTTCCTTTTATGACTGCCTCCATCGTGATAGATTTTAATTCGCTGACGCGAATGCCAGTCGCGCAGAGTGTCTGCATCGCGAAACAAATCCGCTCGTTACCCTGCTCTTTTGCCGCTCTCAACAGTTTTTCGTAATCTTCTTCCGTCAACTCTCTATCTGCGTACAAAAATAGTTTTTGTTGAATTTTCAACGGCTTCAATTTTATATCGAATTTGAAAAACGCGCAGAATCCGTTTATCGCGGCAATCATAGAATTTACGCTCGTCGGCTCGTGCGTTTTTGACAAACTTTCTTTCCATTCGATTACTGATTTTTTTGTGACCGCTGTGCCATTCAAAAAGGTTGAACAAGCCTTGAGGTCACGAGCATATTTTTCTGCGGTAGAATTAGTCCGTTCTTCGTTTTTCAGGCGGTCGATAAACTTGTTTATGTTTTCTGCTGTTATATATATTTGCTTTTGATTCATAATAAATTTTACCTCATAATTTGAATTTGTATGTAATAATATTATCCGAAATTTCTTAATAAATTGGGCAATGAGTTAAGCGTGAATCAAACGTCGAATTGTGTAGAAAAACGCAAGGAGTTTGATTGGCGCAAGCAATGAATGCCGGTCCAAAAATCGGCTTTTTTCCGATTTTTACGCCATTCCGCTTGTTGGGGAAATCCTTCCCCAGACCCCTGTAAAAATCGAACGCGAAGCGTCCGATTTTTTTAAGCCGAAACGCTTCGCTTTTCTTCTGCTACGCGTTTATAAATTCTGCGAATTTCGAACGCTGTATTTTCCCGGTATTGGTGTATAGTTCCGTCATGGAATTAGACACGGGCGTACCTGTTGCGAACACTATGCCTTTGCCGCCTGTCAGCTCGTCAAGATAGCGGCATTTCATAAAAAGGTCGCTGGACTTCTGCGAATCTGTCGTAGAAAGTCCCGCTACATTGTGCATTTTCGTGAACAACAGCAAATTTTTAAAAAGGTGCGCCTCGTCGATAAACAGCCTATCCACGCCGAGTTGCTCGAATGTTACTACTGTATCTTTTTTACTGTTGTCATTTAATTTTTCCAGCTTTGCCTCGATACGCTTTTTGGTTTTTTCAAGCTGTTTTATCGTAAAACGCTCGGCTTTCATCGCTTGCATTTCATCTATACCCGTGATTATTTCGTCTAACTGTTCGTTCAACAACTGTTCTTGCCGCTCTTTCGATACTGGGATTTTTGTAAGCTGGGAGTGACCGATAATCACAGCGTCGTAGTCGCCTGAAGCGATTTTAGCGCAGAATTTCTTGCGGTTTTTTGTCTCAAAATCTTTTTCATTCGCTACGAGTATATTCGCGGACGGGTACAGGCGCAGAAACTCCGCCGCCCATTGTTCCGTCAGGTGATTCGGCACGGATATGAGCGACTTCCGGCACAGTCCGAGCCGCTTAGATTCCATTGCCGCCGCCACCATTTTGAATGTTTTCCCCGCGCCGACCTCGTGCGCCAATAGCGTATTACCGCCGTATATGATATGCGCTATTGCGTTCAACTGGTGCTGCTCTAACTTGATTTGGTCGGATTTACCGACGAAATTCAAATGCGAGCCGTCGTATTCGCGAGGTCTGACGCTGTTGAAACGTTCATTATATAATTTTACTAACGTCTGGCGGCGGTCCGGGTCTTTGAATATCCAGTCCCTGAATGCCTGTTTGATACTGTCCTGCTTCTGTTGCGCCAGCATCGTCTCCTTTTTGTTCAGAATCCGCTGCTTTTTACCGTCCGCGTCAACTTTTATGTCGTAAATCCGCACATCACGCAAGTTCAGTGTTTCCTGAAGTATCTGATACGCATTAATACTCGACGTTCCGTAAGTCGTCCGCCCCAGTATATCGTTGAACGGCGCATGTCTTGCGCCTTTTACCTGCCATTCCCCCGTAAGTTCGGAATAATGCATTTGTATAGTATTCCGCATATACGATGCGGTCTTTAATAATTCGTACATAAACTGATTAATATAATCCTTATCAATCCATGTTACGCCGAGCCGTACAGATATTTCGCTCGCTTCCAGGTCTTTCGGTTGCGCGGCTTCGAGTGCTTTAACATTTACGTTATAATCATCGGGGTATATTTCCGCCGAGCGTTTCGCCCATTCGAGTTTTTCACGGACATTGCCTGATAGATATTCGTCGGCAGTTAAAAATTTATTATCTGATGTTTTACCGCCGATACCATATAGAGGGTTACGAAATATGACTCCCTGCAGTTCTGCGGCAATGGTTGCTTCGTCTTTGCCCGTGAGTTCAGTCATATACGCCATATCGACGCAGGCGCGTTCGCCGATTGACACCGCCAACGCCTCGCTTGCCGTGTCAACATGGGTGATAACGGTTTTCTGACGGATTGTGCGTTTTGTGAATATATCGGCTTTGCGTTCGAGTTTGCCGTTCTCGTCCAATATTTCGAGGGAACATAACAAATAATATGATGAATCGTCCGAAAACGCCTGATTGTTTACGCGGTTGTTGATTATGCCGTACTGCAATACAAAGCTGGAGTATAACCGGGTTAATTCCGCCTGTTTCCGCTGTATTACCTCGTCGGGAAAATCGTCAATCTGGTATTGTATCAGCTCGTTCACGCAGTCGCGGAGTTTTATCATGCCCCTGATTCTGTCGAGAGTAGTTTTCGGCAAATCCACCGGATACATTGATGAGTTTTCACGGTAATATACTTCGCCGACCCCGACTTTTCGGGCATAAATTCTACCGTCAACATTGTCCGGTCCTGTCGCAGGCGTTACGAGTGCGTAACTAAAATTCTTAACAAGAGGGTCGGCTGGAATAGATTTGTTCACGGATTGATCAGGAATATCGTCAAGCGTAACTTCTTCGATTTTACCTGTGATATTGGATAATGCTTTTCGTAACTGCTCTGATAGATCCGCTCCCGCAATCGGGTTGCAGGTTGTATCATTTTTATTACCGTATAATGTATTGTCGTACCCCATTGTGCCGAGTATCATGTGCGGATTTTCGGCGAAATAGCTGTTTACGGGGATATTATCGTCCGTCAAGCCGAGATGCACCCAGTCCGGCTCAATATCGACCATTTTATCGCGCTTTTGCAGAAATATAATATCGGTCGTAACCTGTGTTCCGGCATTTTTCAAAAATGCGTCGTTCGGCAGTCGCACCGCGCCTAACAATTCCGCACGTTGCGCCAAATACCGCCTGACTTCGGGATTTTTCTTATCGAGCGTACCCTTCGAGGTCACGAACGCGACAATGCCGCCGGGACGCACTTTATCAAGCGTTTTGCAGAAGAAATAATCGTGAATGTGAAAATTATATTTATTGTACTTGCTGTCAACAACGCTGTAATCGCCAAACGGGATATTACCTAAAGATACATCGAAAAAGTTATCAGGGAAATTTGTCCGCTCGAAGCCTGTAATTTGTATATTTGCGTTCGGATATAACTGTTTCGCTATTCGTCCGGTGACTGAATCGAGTTCCACTCCGTATAACCGTGATTTTGCCATGCTATCGGGCAACAGCCCGAAAAAGTTGCCCACGCCCATTGACGGCTCTAATATATTTCCGGTTTTGAAGCCCATATGCCCGATAGTATCGTACATTGCATTTATAACGGTTGGTGATGTATAGTGCGCGTTCAGAGTGGAAGCTCGTGCAGATTCCCATTCTTCCGGCGATAATGCGGCGTTGAGTTCAAGATATTCATTTGTCCATTGTGCTTTGTCCGGGTCAAATGCCTGCGGCAGACCGCCCCACCCGACATATCGCGAGAGTATCTGCTGTTCATCTGGGGTTGCAGAACGTTTTTCAAATTCAATATCATGCAGAGTATTGATTGCATCAAGATTATATCGGAATTTCGTTTTTGCACCGCCTTCGCCGATATGTTCGTCCGTGATACGGAAGTTTACGGCTTTTACTGCGGAGACGGGTGTTTTTGGTTCAGAGATAGCAGGTTTTTCCTGTGCTTCGACTATTTCCGGTTCGTCAAAAATATCAAATAATGTTTGTTGGTCGCTGTATTCAATTTGCGAAGTTCGGTCTATTTTTAACGGTTCGGTTTTAGTTGTATCAGATTTCATCGGATAATCAAGCATACTGCCGTTACTGTATAGCAAAACTGCGTTGCGCCCAAGTTCATGTATCCGAGTTACTAACTCGTTTATATGAACAGAGGGTATGCCGACAAACGGGACTTTTTGCCCGTTTATGTCGCGGACAGCCGAAGTATAACCGAGATTATTTACAGCAAATTCCGCGTCCGCTCCCTGCATTTCGAAAAAATCACCCAACTCTATCAATGCAATATGGTCGGGATATTTTTCTTTTGCGCTTATATATTTTTCATATGCTACTTGTCCGGGTGTTTGTACTTTCTGTGGAGTCTCGGTATTACGCGGATTATCGTGCAGTAACCATTCAAAATCATCAACTGACATAGAGCGTGTAATCGGAATAATCAACGAGGGGTCTGTTAATCTGATTTCGCTGTCGCTGATGTCGTCGATTATAAAATGCCTGTTATTTTCCAAATAAACAGTATCGCCGACTGTATAATTATGTATTGTTTCAGGTTCTGTCAAATCTATAAAATTATTTTCGTCAATAAGCCGTGCTATATGCCGCTGTACTTTCGCCCACGAAAGTATCAAAGGCTCTGCACCGTCTTTTTCTACGGTGAAATGCGGTAAATCGCCGCCGTACTGCTCTTTGAGATAGTTAGCCGTAGCAAGTTCACGGGAATGTCCCCGCATATATTCATATATTTGCTGTTTACTGCCTGAATCACCGTTCCAGCGGCGTAACGCTTCGTCAATATCGGATTGTTCTATGGCAACAATAGGCGGATTTTCCACGATATTTTGGATTTCTTCGGCTCGTATTGCCGTCTGCTGTTCCTCAACTGTGGGAAAAATCGGCATTTGTTCAACAGAAAAAAGGTTTCCGACTTGGGAACCTTTTTCATTAGGGTCAGATTGCATGACGGCTTGATATAATTGTTCTGCAATCGCAGGGGTCAGCATTATATTATAATAATTATCAACTTCGTTGACAAGCTGTCCCCTGTTCGGATTAGTCGAATTTATATATGCGGATTTTATTTCATTAACAGCCTGCCGAATTGCTTTTTCAATTTCGGTCAGCGTATTTTGCTTGTCACTGTTAGTCGCGGCATTTATCACAGTTTCGTTGGTTATAACATAATCTGAAATAAATCCGTCCCACTCCATTTGAGCTTGTTCCAATTCAGAAGCAGAAATGCCGTCTAACTGTAAATCAGTTCGTCCAGTATAAATTCCTCCGCCTGCGTTTTCAGCATATTCATGTGTGCCGTCCACTCCGTTTGGTTCGTTGATTTGTCCGGCGGCGGGTTTTTCGTTGTCAACTCCTGCATCATCAGACTCAGACGTTCCACTGCCGTCCTGTCCGTCTCCGCCAAGTGCGATTGAATCTGTCCCGTCAGCAATAACTGATTGTACAGGATTTTCCTGTGCTTCGTCAGATAATCCTGCCTCGTCAAGCCGTATTTGCCAAGTGTCCCTGTCTGCTCCGGCAACGTCAGGTTCGGGAGCAGATAATCGCCGCTCCTGATATATTCTATTTGGTTCATAATTTACTCTGCCTTTCTCGCGTTCGTATTTTTTTACCGCTACTTCAATTTCGCGCAATATCTGCTCAGATAGTTCGCTTACTGCCGTGCCGAGTGCGGTTATCGACTGCGCCGTGTTGAAATTGTACAGCCAGTCGAAATCGTCATCGCCGAAATATTTATTCACGTCTATACCGCACCGCGAAATCACACTGTACGTGGCGCTTGTTATCAATGCTTTCCCGAAAATCCCCATGATACTGTCATCGTCGAGTTCGTCCAAATAACTACTTTCAACGCTGTATTTTATATCGCGGGCGTTGCCGTTACAGTAATTCTCTGCAAGGTTGTATGAGATTATGCCGATAACATCAGCCATATCGCCTTTCATGGGTACAAACTTTTCGGCGATAGCTTCCGAAACTGCGGGCATATTGTCCGGCTGTAACTGCCACAGAAAAGGACGGCGGGGATTCGCCCTGCCGTCCTCTGTGTCTGCGTAGTCGAAAACGTATTTCAGCCGCATTTTACCGCCGTTGTTGTCGAGTAGTGCTATACCTTTTGAGCCGCGTCTGACATAGCGGTTCATGGGATTATTCCACACCTCTATAGGCGCGACGGCTACGGCATCTGGACGCTGTGCGTGAATCATAACCTGATCCGGAAACGAATATTTATACAACCGTCCGGCGGTCGTGAGGAAATCCGTCCAATTTTCGCGGCTGTTAGTGAGGTTTTTCACGGTATATTCTGCGACTGAGGAGTAAAAATCCGCTTTTGTCGTTACTGCCATCCTATACCTCCCGTTCTGTTTTTTTCTTGACTTTTCCCATATTTTCGACGCTCTGAGATTGTTTTATTTCCGCAGCTTTTTGTTTTACCTCGTCCAAAAGCGACGGTTTACGGATTTTGGAGATTTCACTTTTATCTACAGCCGCATATGTGCCTGCACGGTCGCGAAACTTGCATATTTTCATGGTTTTGTACGGTACTTCTTTAAACAACAGTTTCAATTCGTCGTGAGACGGATTTGCCGAGTAATACGGCGATATTTCCACTCTGTACATTTTTTTGTCAGGCGTATTCGGCTGTGGTATCTTGTTTATCTCCGCTACTATACGAGCCGCTTCATGCTGTGCGTGTTCGGCTTTCAGACGTTCTGTGTGAGGGTAACAATAGACCATGTTGTACGGTTCTGCCAGCCTTTTCTCGTACTCCTGCTCCAATAGCGCGTTCAATGCGACGGGGTCGTTCGGCTCACTTCGAGTGTCTGCAACGTCTGACATATGGAAGTTTCCATAGTGGAAATCACTTTTCAGCACCTTTTGAATATCGCCATTTTTGAACGTCACTGTCAGATAGTCGGATGCTACGGCGTTTTGCCGCACAAATTCCGCGTGTTTATGATAGTCTAATTCATATATATCGCCGATTATGTAGCCGTTTTTCTCTATGCTTTTCACTTCGACGGCGTATGCCAGTATGCGGTCCCGTGCCTGTTGTTCGTGATAAAAGCACCAACTGTTATGTCCGTAGGTGTTCTGCTGGAAAATATTGCGCTCGTCCGAACATACTGTGCCGCCCTGGTACGACAGCCATAACAATGTTTTGTCATATATATCGCCGCTGTGCGCCGCTTTTATAAAATGGTCGTTATCTATATTCGTTAAGTCTGTTTTGTAATATACTGTGTTTGTGTCCATTATGTCCCGCAATGTTTCTACTATATTTGTATCTGTTATTTTATCCATAAAATTTTATTCCTCTGCAAAAAAATAAAACAGAGCATATCAATCTCTGTTTTATAAATTATTTATTTTAATTTTGCAACATTCCTATTACCCAGCTGAGATTTTTTTATCACACAAAATTACTTGATTATTATAAACATGGTTAAAAGAGGATTTTAACTCTATTATTATCTGAATATTTATTTATTAATTCACTATAGTAATTTTCATCATTTTCGTTTATGATTTTATAATATTCTTTTGTATATTCGGGATATTGCTGTTCTATAAATTTCGTCATATTTTTTGCCTGTATGGTATTACCTTGTGAGTTAAAAGTTTTTGCGAAAAAGATGAGCCGTAAATAATAAATTCACTTCCATGTGATAAAGTGTAAGTTGAAAAGACAAACACAATCATAGGAGGCAAAAAGTACCATGTTCCAGC
>WQYZ01000131.1 GCA_009780985.1 Oscillospiraceae bacterium
CGTTCGGGTATTCATTAGGATTAAATGCTCTTGAATTTAATTATCTCGAAAATGAAGAAAGTTTTCTTGACGGGTTTGAGGTATATGACAAACGCGCTTCCGGCGATTTTGAGCAGATATATTGTATTGATATATCATATAAAAATTTGCGTCACGTCAAAATCGACCTCGAAAAAGACAGAGATTATATTCGCGAATGTCATTGTTTGGTAAACTACGAATGCGATACGCCATATGCAAGAAAAATCCCATATGACGAATACCGCGCAAATTGGTTCGCAAACGCCGGACAGCAGGATGGGTTTTTGTCCCAGTTGATTGAAAGCATGAAAGATGAACGGACTATAGCGGAAATAATCAAGACCGAATCAGGCGAAACTGTCGGTTATTTCTGGGTTACTTTTCATGGTGAGGATAAATCTTTTATTTGGACGGACGTGCAGGACATCTATATTGAGGAATCATACCGAAAAGCCGGCGTAGCGATATATCTGATGGATTATGCCGAAAAATCGGCGAGACAAAACGGAGCGAAAGTAATACGTTCGGGTACAGGCTGTGAAAATACAAAATCGCAGGGGTTGCACCAAAAACTGGGCTATTACCAATACCGTTTCGAGTACGAAAAATTATTGAATGATGAACAGGAGAAAAAACTATGAGCATAATACAATCGCACGACGTCACGCTCTACGCAGTAATGGCATTCATATCTTCTTACTATTCCTTTTCGTAAAAAATATTTTTGTAAATTGAGAAATTTAATAAACTTTTTTCGTCAAACTCGGTTCTTTATATGTAGAGACTTATGATAATTATATGAAAGGCAGAATAATGAAAAGCAACGGTGAAAATGAACTGATAATTGAAGCGAAGAATGGCGATATTCACGCATTTGAGATTTTGGTCGATAAATTCAGGGGTATGGCGGTAGGATACGCTTATTCGATACTTAAAGATTATCATTACGCGGAAGATGTGGCGCAGGAAGCATTCGTTCAGGCGTATTTCAAGCTGAACACACTCCAGTCGCCCGAAGCGTTTCCCTCATGGTTACGGAAGATTGTGTTCTCGCAGTGCGAGCATCTTTACCGTAAAAGCAGATTGCCGGTACTTCCGCTGGACGATGTCCTCGAAGTGCAAAGTAAGGAATACAGCCCGTCGGAAATTGCCGAACGCAACGAATTGAAAAAGCAGATTTTCGCGTCAGTTGCGGCATTGCCTGAGAAGGAACGTACAATAACGGTACTGTTCTACATCAGCGAATACTCGATGGCTGAAATAGGCAGCTTTTTGGATTTACCTATCAGTACAGTTAAAAATCGTTTGTTTTCCGCAAGAAAAAAACTGCAAAGGGAGTTGGTCGAAATCACAGGCGATACATTCAATGAACAAAAAAATATTAAATTTAAGGAGATTATAGAAAACATGGATAACCGTTTACAAAAAATATTATCGTTTTACAACTTTTCCGTAAGTGACATAAAAAAATTTGACAACAGGAGTGACGCATTCAAAATAACGGATGACAAAAAAGTGAGTTATGCTCTGAAAATATACGACAAATCCGGCGGCTATGACGTAATACCAGGCGAAAACATATATCATACATATGAGCAGATACAAGTTGAGGCGGAGATATTACATATACTATCGGAGAGTATATTGAAAACTGCGGCTCCGGTGCGAAACAAAACGGGCGAATTTGTGACTGATTTTATCTCCGACGGCAACAATGACGAATCATCAGTATACGCCACAATCACGTCGTTTATTGACGGTTCAACAGTAACGGACAACAACCAAATCCTCACATCGGATATGGCTTATCTGACAGGAGTGTCAGCCGCACAGCTCCATTTAGAATCAGAAAAGCAGCTGCTCTCGCTCGCTGTCAGACGCCCCCACAAACGTCAGGATTATCTTAAAAAATTACTGGCTTGTTTATCGTATGGAAAAGAGAAGAACATTTTTACTGCTCCGCAGTTTGAAATGCTGAGTCAATGCTGCGATGTTGTGCTGGATTGCATGAACCAGCTCGACGATGACCCGTCATATAACATAGGTCTTGTGCATACAGACATCAGACCTGTAAACTGTATATACGCGCCGGATAAAGTAACGTTTATCGACTTTACGCGTTCAGTTTACTCATATTATCTGTATGACGTAGGCGAAATGTGTCTGCATGGGGATTTCGGCGGCAATTCTGATGTGCAGAACGCCATTTTGCGCGGGTATCATTCCGTGAAGCCGTTGAAAAAAGGTCATCTGTTTATGATGCAGGTATTTTTCGCTATGTTTATCATGTGGGTAATGGCGGAATGCGTTATGCCGGAGAGTATGGATGCCGGTTATAAAACATGGCTGGAAAATGTGTTGAAATGGTTTACGGACGAAGTCCATCCGGGCTTGATTTCCGGCAAGGGCTATATAAATCCTTCGGTTTTCAAAAATATTGATGAAGTATAATACTATCCAAGTCACAGTATTTCCCCGTAATACCGCCTGATCGGGTTGCTTTCCCCGCACAAAACATGAACCGCTTCAAGCACCTCATCTTTACGCGAGGTGCTTTCTTTTTGCGGAAGATCAAACATAACATCCTCCACTTCCGGCGGGGTGTAGCGGAATTTGCCAGCCACTACGCCATGGAATTCGCCGTCTATAAGCAGATAATATAATGTGTCGGGATATGAGTGCGCGAACCGCTCTTTCAGCCAATACTCGTTGGACTTGACGAGAAAATCGTTGCGGTGCATTGCATATACTGATTTCATAGGTTCGGCATTGTATGCCTGCATCAAATCATAGTCTTCACGCAATATATAACCGTTTTCGACTTCCGTCAAAATGTTTTCTTCAACCAAAGAAGCAACTGCTTGTTTTATGTCTTTTTCCGGCAGTTTATAGAATGATTTCGCCATCTTTACATCGAAAAGCACATGACGGTACGCAAACCGCCGCAATATGATTTTCAATGCATCATAACGCGAATATTTTTCTAAATCCGTATCTGGAAACATCTCGGAAAATTTGTACCAACCCCTGTCCCACTCGCCTTCGTTCTGGTCCTCGTATATCAAAAACGCCTCCTGAAAACGGTGCAGAATCGGCGTTATTTCTTTCACTAACAACCCTGTAGACTCTTTCATTTGCTGTATCGTCAGCGGTCCCTCGCGCTCTATGAGTTCAAGCAGATTCGATTGCATAGGCGTCATTTTATCGAGCGGTTTACGCGACAGTCCGGCGAACAATTCAAGGTCGCCGCACTCAATCCAGCCGATATTGCCGCCCTGAAACCGTCCCTTGATGAGCAGTCGGTCTTTCTGCCGTTTGCGGTTGTATTCGATATCGTCGAAATCAGCGCGGTAAGTAAGGCTCGGCGGGTCGCCGAAGCCGTTCCAGTACACGTTCTGCCCCGGCTGCGTATCACGGTACAGAGCGTTGTACTCGGTTTCGTCTGCTTTTCGTGTTAGGTGCTGACGCTCCATTCGCAGAGCGGTGATATTTTCTTGATTAACCATATTACATTCACCTCAATTTTTCAATGTTTTCAAATTCCGTATTCTCTCGCCGTCGCCTTCTTTTGCCCATTCCTCCAGCATAGTGCATGGAAAATCCTCGCATTTACCGCAATGCGGCAAATTTTTTTCGGCGGCGCAGTCGTACAGTTCGCACCGTCCTCCCCAAACACACTCACCTTTCGGTGCGCATATGCGACAGCCTTCGCATTTATTTTCCACTTTATAATTGCATGCGTCGCAGTTTATTCCGCAACTTGATATGTTCATTTGTTATGTTCTCCTATGCTTTTTATAAGTTTAAATTTTATAGAAATGTTTATAACATCCCTCTGACTTGATTACTATCCACAAACAAGCTGTAGCGTTGCGTTTTGAATCGCATTACACAAAATTTAGGGTCTTCCGGTCCGCTGTAATACTCTCCCATCCAATCAACCCAAATCTCCTTTTTCAAGGCTAAATCGTCAGTTAATATTTCAATAATTCCGACTAATGTGACGTTACATTCCGGACTAATCGAATTGAAACAAACGCTCGCTCGGTTGCATTTTTCGGCACGTTTATCCCAGTTACTGTCAATGTTGTTGCCAAAATAGATATATTTGATTCCCTCCGTTTTCGAAGGGTTGATGGTAGCGGCGGTGGGATACCCGTCGTCGTCAATCAATGCCAGGACGCAAATTTTCGCTGAGGCTACGAATTCCTCTGCTTTAGCGATGATTTTTTCATTCATTTCTTTATCTCCTCTATTTACTTTTGGTTTTTATAACGCCAATGCTACATTTTTTATGTATTCGCAAATATTATAATTGTATTTTTCATTCGCATTCGGGCAATCATTTATATACCTGTAATTCACAGCGTCAAAACTGTACCCTGTCATCACGAATTTTTGGAATATATATTTTATATCCTTCTCATCACATATCTGCGATGAACAATAGCTAAAAACAGCGACTTTCTTGCCAAGTAACGGATTATTTTCGGTGTTCAGTAACCCTGACGCAAACAGCAGACTTGTGAGCCGTTCAAATAGTGCGGTCAATCTGGACGGAATAATGGCATAGACAGGCGTGATAATAAAAATCATATCTGCCGCAATCAATTTTTTATAAATGGCTTCAAAGTCATCATCAAGTACGCACTTATTTGTTTTTGCACATTCATAACACGTAGTGCAGCCGAATATATGTGTATCCGCCATTCTGATAAAATCCAACTCATGTTCCAAATTCAACCCAATTAACATATCTTCTATTTCTTTATTTTTTCCTTCCCGCCTATGCGAGCCTAAAATAACTGCTATTTTCATTTTCAATTTCTCCTCAACTTTATAAATTTACTGTGTTTATTTTATATTCCACTCCAAAACTTCAATTTAATAGTTTGTTTATAATCCTATATCCCCGACATTTTGAATCTCTCCCGTATCTGGGTTAGTAGGACAATGGAAATGAAATTGATATCCGGTTTTCCCATATCTTCCAAGTTTACTTTGGTCGTAACGGTCGCTGTCCATACAAACATGAACGGATTTCAATGCAACCGTCATATCGTTACTCCCCTCGAAAAGCTCATGCTCCCATATAAACTCGCATTCTATATTAAGAAAGCATTCCTTGATTCGCGGTGCGTTGACTTTCACGGCTTTTTCTGCCGTTAAGCCGGAAGCCGTGATTTCATCAGTTTCAAACTGATTATTTTCAACCGTTTTCCAACTCTGTTCAAATATATCGCCTGAGAAGAAATTCAACACGCAAACCCCGGTTTCCTTTAATGATTTATACATATGCCCGTTTTTAGGGACTTTGCCTATAATGCAGACAAAATCGTCCGGTCCACCACCTACCATAGCCAGCCATGACTGCATACAGGCGTTTTCTTTTCCGTTTGATTTCCAACCCGTGACTAAAAATAACGGCGTGGGTATAGCCGTCACGAAGTCATGCCAGGCGAATCCGCCATAATCTATACACTTTTGTGTGGTAATTGTATCTGGTCTTGTAGGAAATTCTTTTTTCATAACTATATTCTCCTTTTACTTTTTATTTTACTGTGTTTAATATAATGAAATTTTAACTATGCAAAAAAATGCTTATACTTGGCATTATAAATCTTTACCAACTCCAGTGACATTCCCGGATTCGTCTGTTATATATTTCCCCTTGGTCATATCTAAAATTACATATTCGTTCCCCCATTTATCCTGTATTACAGCACATTTTCCTATTGGGATATCGAATGGTCCGTCTATTATTTTGCCTCCCGCTTCAACAATGCTTTTTACGGAGCCCGCAACCGAATCAACCTTAAAATCGACATTCATCTTTTTTCTGTCTGTTTGTAAGACGATTTCGGTTACACCGTTTTCCATGCCTAATCCGACTGAGGTTTCAGCGCGCCATAAAAACTTTAATCCCAGACTGCCGCAATAATACTTAATTCCGTCATCTAAATCTGAAACGTATAATTCAATGCAGTCAACATTCGTGAATAATTCTGACATAAATAACTCCCCTCTAATCTGTATATTTGCCGCCCCATACAACGCCGCCGTTACTTTCATATAAGGAAAAATGCTTATCCTGTACCTTTTTAAAATCGGGATTATGGATGGTTCTGTAATAGTAATCTTTTATCAGCTTCAAGTCCTCCATGTATTTGGGAACGCCCATAGCGAAAACACGCATTAAAGCCAATCTGTCCAATGAAACGACATAAGCGATTTCTTCATCAATAGCATCTATTAGGTAGAAGTCATAGTCCAGCAGTTTTATACTTCTCCATATTTCAAGCGGCTCAATCGTAACGCCCAAATCAGCCCAGAGATCTTTCCGACTGTCTGGGTATGCAAGAGCAAGTGCTTGATAATCCTTGTCGCAAATCACCAAATCAATATCAGTGCCGGATTTCCTGAGTCCGTAATACTCCATAGCCATTCCGCCTATCAATATGGGCTTTTTTGTGAAATGCAAGCCATGTACTTCTAATTGTTTTTTCAACAAGTTAATAACTTCTGACATAAATCCTCCCTAATAAAATATTTATTTGCCATATAATTAATAAATTTGTTTGAAATGGCTTTATTTTTATTATATCACACAGAACACGACAACAGTATGTCGTGTTTAAAATATTTTCTGCATAATTTTATTATATTTATGTTTTCAAATTAACATTTTTGTGATACAATTATATTAATTTTATTATGTGCAGAGGGGCATATGAACACAAACATAAATATCGCAGTCTGCGACGACGAAGCAGAACAGACGGAGTATATAAAAGCGATTGTCAGTAAATGGGCTGACCAAAGCCGCATACAAATTCAAACAGAAATGTTCGACAGCGCGGAGAATTTCAAGTCCTCTTGGAGCGAAAACAAAAAATATGACATATTATTATTGGATATACAAATGAGCGGTCAAAGCGGCGTCGAACTTGCGAAAGAAATACGCAAATCTGATACAAAATTAGTTATAATTTTCATAACGGGCTTCGGTGATTTTATATCTGATGGTTACGACGTTTCCGCTCTGCACTATCTGATGAAACCAGTCAAAGAAGATAAACTGTTCGAGGTGCTTGACAAAGCCGTTAAAAATCTAACGCAAATCAATAAATCGGTTGTGTTGAATGTTGACGGCGAAACTATCCGCATACCGCTGTCCGAAATCCGGTATATCGAAGCGCAGGACCACTATGTCGTTATACGGACCGTTTCGCACGAATATAAATCGAAAATGAATCTGTCCGAGATACAGAAATCCTTGGATAACAGTTTCTTTCAATGTCAGCGGTCGTTTATCGTAAATCTCAGTTTTGTGTACAAAATTACGAGGATATTTATTGTGTTGGATAATATGACAGAGATTCCGTTATCGCGAAATCTATATGAAGCCGCCAATCAAGCGGTTATCAAGTTTTACCCGAACGAATGAGGAAAATATATTATGTTTCAGAAAAGAATGAACAAAAAGATTGCCGAATATCAGAACGAACTTATGTCAAAGCATTACGACGAAGTGGAAAATATATACAGACAGATGCGCGGCTGGAAGCATGACTATCACAATCACCTGCAAGCCATCAAGGCGTATGTCGCTTCGGGTAAAACTGACGAATTGCTCGGATTCTGCGACAGGCTCGAACAGGATTTGCAGTCGGTCGATACCGTGGTAAAAACCGGCAATATAATGCTTGACGCGATACTCAACAGCAAAATGTCGCTCGCAAAACAGCGAAAAATCGAAATAAACGCGAAAGCCGCCGTACCCGACAAACTGCAAATCACGGACGTTGACTTGTGCGTGCTGATTGGCAATCTTCTCGACAACGCTATGGAAGCGTGCGCAAAAACGCAGGAGAGCGACGACTGGGAGTTTGAACGCCCGTTCATACGCGTATATATCGGCATGAAAGGCTATCATCTGTATATCTGCGTGACCAATTCTGTTTACGGCGAAGTCAGGAAAAACGGCAGCCGTTTCATATCCACAAAAGACAATCCGACACATGGGTTCGGGCTTATGCGGATTGACAAAGTGTGCGAAAAGTACGGCGGATATTGTAAACGCAACAGCGAACCGGGAGTGTTTTCGACGGAAATACTGCTCCCAGTAAAAGAAAAATAATCCATGAATTTGGGTTATTTTTTTGTATATTTACATTTCACGTACTCAGGATTACATTCCACGTACTGAGTGTTTATTTTTTCGGCTATTTGTGTTATAATTCAGGACATAATAAATGAAGAAGCGAGGGTTATTTATGGTTGAACCAAAAGCTAAAAAAGTCAGGGAAAAGAAAGAAAAACCGAAGTACAACATATGGCAGAACAGCGTGTATGTAATAAAAAACGCTTGGGTGCGTGACAGAATGTTAGTTATTCACATACTGGAGCAGATATTTATGACAGTAATCATATCTACTATTGCGCTTTTTCTGCCCAAGACTGTCGTAACGCAGATAATTTCCGGTGTTCGGATTAACACGCTTGTTATTACCGTGCTTGTGTTTACTGCTGTTACAGTGGTACTGCAAGCGATAAAAAATTATTTCGATTCTGCTTTTCTATATAAAAGAACATGGTTCCGCGTCAGAGTCTGCAAAGATATTTTAGTAAAGACTATAACTACCGATTACGCTAACTTGGAAGAAAAACGATTCAATGACGCAAAACAAAAAGCTAACGATATAACATATAACGGCTCAACATCTACGGAGCAGATATATTACACTTTTTCTTCGCTTGGAATTAATTTGCTTGGATTTATTATATATATAGTTCTGCTTGTATCAGTAAATCCGCTTGTATTGCTGATAACCGCCGTCACGACAGTTTTCGGCGTGTTAGTCAGACGTTGGGCGAACAAATGGCAGCACGAACATGACCCTGAATCGGCGGCGTATAACAAACGCCTCTGGTACGTGAATAATATCGGCAACAATTACGCAATGGCGAAGGATATAAGGTTGTTTGCCATGACTGATTGGCTGAAAGATTTGTATAACGCTACTATGAAACTATCGTTTGACTTCAACTGCAAAGTACAGACGAAATATCTGATTGCCGATATAGTTGATTGTGTGGCGACATTCATGCGCGAGGGAGTAGCATACGCATATTTGATTTGGCAGGTTTTATATTTTGGGCTTGCTGTAGATAATTTTGTATTGATATTTGCCGCAATCGGAGGGTTCTCCGGCTGGATTGCGGGTATATTGAACGATTATTCCGCGCTTTATATGCACAGCCTGAATTATTGCCGTTTGCGGGCATATTTGGAATATCCTGATAAATTCAAGCGTGACGACGGCGAACCTATCGCGCCGGAAAAAGGAAAAGATTACTCTTTTGAACTTAAAAATGTAAGTTTCCGTTACAGCGGCGCAGAGGAAAACACATTGGAAAATATCAACCTCACCATAAAGGCGGGTGAAAAACTGGCGATAGTCGGATTGAATGGCGCAGGTAAAACTACTCTTGTAAAACTGCTTTGCGGATTTTACGACCCTACCGGGGGCGAAATATTGCTGAACGGCAAAGATATACGTATCTATAACAGGAAACAATACTATACTTTATTCACCGCCGTTTTTCAGGAGTTCAATATATTGCCGCGCTCAATAGCCGAAAATATATCGCAATTACCGAATGACGATAAGATTGATAATGATACTGATAAAATAAACCATTGTCTTGAATTGGCAGACCTTAACGAAAAAGTAAATTCACTTCCGAATGGCACAGCTTCGTTGCTTGTGAAGAATGTCATTGAAAACGCGGTGGAGTTATCGGGCGGGGAAACCCAAAAATTAATGCTCGCACGCGCACTATATAAAGAATCGCCGATTTTGATTTTAGACGAACCGACAGCCGCACTTGACCCTATTGCAGAGAATAGGCTGTATAACAGATACAATGAATTGTCAGCAGGAAAAACATCTATATATATATCACACCGTCTTGCCTCAACAAGATTTTGTGACCGGATTATATTGATAGACAACAAAATGATAGCTGAAAGCGGCACACATGACGAACTTTTAAAATTAGGTGGTAGATACGCCGAATTGTTTGAAATCCAAAGCAAATATTACAAAGATAGCAAGGAGAATGAAATCCAATGAAAATTATAAAAGAAGATAAGTTCACGTTAAAACAGCATATCAATTTAATATTTCGCGGTCTTAAAATATTTGCGGCATTTCCGAAATCCCTCATACTTTCAAAAACCGTTTCGGTTGTTTTTAACTCGGCAATTCCGTTTATCAATATATATTTTTCCGCACAGATTCTGAATGAACTTGCTGGAGCGAAAAATCAAAAAAGACTTATTTTTCTCGTTTTGCTTACAATAGGACTTAATTTCTTATCTATATTTATCAGAAGCGTTATCGGGCGTTGGGCGGCATATTGCGACAGCGCAACAGGGCTTTCAATGCACAAAATATACACGGATAAGTTTTTGGCTATGGATTACGCAGATATTGAAAATCCTGAAATACAGCATCAATTTTCTAAAATCCGTGAGCACCAAACCGGCATGGGGTTCGGTTTGCCGCGACTGTTATCGACATATGACGGATTAATATCGGGAGCAATACAACTAATTTTATCTGTCGTCATGGCATTTTCCCTGTTTACGTTAAAAGTTCCCGCAGGCTCGCGGTTTGCATACCTCGATTCGCCGTTTGCTGTTATCGCCCTTATTCTGGTTCTGTCCTGTTCTGTTTTCATTGCGCCGTATTTATCTGTGATTGGCGGTAAAGTATGGCCCAAAGCGTCTAATATAAACAATGACGCCAACCGCGCTTTCGGATTCTACTATTTTGATATGATACGCGGGAGTGACAGAGCGAAAGATATACGAATATACGACCAAAAACATTTGATTGATGCATCTACGGGAATCAGCGAGGAACCGGAGGGTATTCGGGAATGGCTTGGATATGTGAGATACAATGCAAGATTCAATGCATTTAGTACAGCATTATCATATCTGGCTAACGGGCTTATATATTTGTTCGTCGCTCTAAAAGCATTTGCGGGAGCATTCGGTATAGGCGGCATTGTGCAATATGTTGGTGCGATAACACAGTTCAGCGGAGGTTTGGCTTCCATTCTTACGAATATAGGCACACTTGTAAACAACAATCCGTTTTTGGATAAAGTATTGACGTTTCTCGATATACCCAACAAAAAGTATCAAGGCACTATCAGCGTCGAGAAACGCGACGATAACGAATATGAAATCGAATTCAAAAACGTCAGCTTCAAATATCCAGACACCGATACTTATGCGCTCAAAAATCTCAACCTCAAATTCAATATCGGACAGCGAATGGCAGTCGTCGGCATGAACGGCAGCGGCAAAACCACGATGATAAAACTGCTCTGCCGTTTATATGACCCCACGGAGGGAATTATCACTCTGAACGGCGTTGACATCAGGAAATATAACTATGACGAATACATGGCACTGTTCAGCGTTGTGTTTCAGGATTTCAAACTGCTGCCGTTTACTCTCAGTCAGAATGTCGCGGCGAGCGTAAATTATGACAGCGAAAAAGTATTACAATCATTATCAAAATCCGGCTTTGATGCGCGTCTCGAAAATATGCCGAAAGGTATAGAAACATATCTGTATAAAGATTTCGAGGAGGACGGCGTGGAAATATCGGGCGGCGAGGCGCAGAAAATCGCACTTGCACGTGCGTTGTACAAAGACGCACCGTTCACCGTCCTCGACGAACCCACTGCCGCACTCGACCCGATAGCGGAGTTTGAAGTGTACTCGAAGTTCAACGAAATAGTGGGCGGTAAGACTGCGATATACATATCGCACAGGCTGTCGTCGTGTCGGTTCTGCGACGATATAGCCGTATTCCACGAGGGCGAGCTGATACAGCGCGGCAGTCACGACACGCTTATCGCTGACGAGAGAGGCAAGTATCACGAGTTGTGGAATGCGCAGGCGCAATACTATCAGGAAAATAAAGAATCCAATGGATATAACCCGTAAAAATTTTAATTGCCTGTATATTTTTTCATATGTTTATGATAAAATACAGCTATTAAAAATCACAGGAGAAACGATTATGGCATCTCATACAATCTATCAATTTTACTCTGAACTTGACGATTTCAAACCTAAAATATGGCGGCGTTTTCAAGTGACGGACGATATTACTATGGCTCGTCTCGGTTATATTGTTATGACTATGTACGAAATGACGGCAAGTCACCTGCTCGCGATAGAGGTACCCAAAGGCGAAAATCTGCGGCATTATATGCAGACTAAATTTCCTGACTTTGATAAGGATTTCCTTGATAAACAGGCAAATATTGACGGCAAACCGGTAATTTGGCGTTACGAAATAGTGGACGACAGTTTCGAATCTGTTGACATGCCTCATATTAGGGAAGCAGATGCGACGCAAACTCGATTACATCACGTCATAAATGAAGTCGGCGAAAGAGTGCAAGTGAACTATGATTTTGGCGACGATTGGTGGGTAAATCTGACTCTCGAAAAAGTTTTCGAGGATAAAGATTTGCCCGGCAGAGAACTTCCGAGGATACTTGAAGGGAGCGGTTTTGGCATTGTCGAGGATTGCGGGGGCACTCCGGGACTTGACGAACTTGTGAAAGCGTTCAGGAAGAGAAAAGGCGAAAGTTACGAACAGTTCCGCGACTGGCTTGGCATAGAAGATTTTGATATAGTAGCGTTTGATATAGACGATATGAATTTCCGGCTGAAAAAGATTCCGCGAATCTATAAACAGTGTTATGAGGACAGATTTCGTCCGACGCAAAAGTCTATTGATTTGATTGAACGGAAATATCTCAAAAAG
>WQYZ01000132.1 GCA_009780985.1 Oscillospiraceae bacterium
AATTATTTTGATATTTTCTGAAAAATAATACATATCTGAGTATAAATGCGCTGACTGCCAGCGTTATAAGCCAAAGTCTCGGATCACTTTCTTCGTCGCCGGTTTTCGGCGGGTTTTTTACAGTATTGTAATAACCCTGTATTTGACCGTCTTCTGTATAATTCTGATTGTCATACGGCGGCGAATTATCATATAAACTGTCCAGATCGCCCGGAGCATCTGTGCTGCCTGTATTACTGGAAATGTCTGTTGGATTCGCAAGATTGTCCGGGTAATTTTGATTGTTATACGGCGGCGAATTATCGCCTATATTGTCGAAATCACTCGGATTGTCCGCTCCGGGTCGCTGAGTAACCGGTTCTGTCGGTTTGTAAACTTGCTGAGTCGGCGCAGAAGTCGGCTCGGTAGACAGGACAGGTATAGCAGGCTCGGTAGTAGTCGGCTGAGGCGGTTCGGTAGTCGTGATACCGGGTTGATTCCCGCCGTATCCGTCCATAAACTCGTTGTCAATGCTCTGTTCATGAATTCCGTATGCCTCGCAGCAGAATACTGCCGTAATAAAAATAATAAAAATTATTTTACTCGTAACCCGTAATAACCGGCGCGGTCTATTGTTGAATCTTTTCATTGCGGCTCCACCTCTGTCCCGCCTTTTGCCTCAGCCGAATCCGCTATGCCGCCGTTCAGCGCCGCAGGGTCCTGAGTCCACATGCGAACGCCGTTTATATCCGCGGCTTCGACTTTAACATTTATAGCGTAATAGTAATTTGTGCCTGTCAGACTTTCCGAAGTAGTGACTTTGTGGAGCAAAAGGCCCGTCGCTTCGCTCTGCTTCAAAGGCTGAGACCAGTATTCGTAACCGTCGGAGCCGTAAATCCAGCCAGTAAATATGGCTTTCTGAGACGAGTCCATAGATAAATAAGCATCAATACTGACAATCTGCGCATCGGGAGTAAGTTTTATACCCGGTTCCGTGCCGTTGAATAGTGTGCTGTTCTGAACCACTGGTTTTGAGCCGTCGGACGGCATATAGTATTTCTGCCCCCCCATTTCCCAGGTGAAATACTCGTGAAACTGTTCTCCGTTTTTGTCCGAATGACCGCAGTCTGCGTCCGAAGTTCCGTAAGTGTGAACTGTCCAGTCTGTCGCGTCTGGTCTCCAGGTATTGCTGTCAAGGTTCATCGCCTCTTCTAATTTAACCCGCACAAACATCTCCGACGGATTAACGTTTTCGACATAAACATCCTTAACGCCCGTATCTGGGTTGCAGTCGTCGTGCAGGATTACTCCTGCGCTCTGACCGATAAACTCGCCGCCCTGACCTGATATCTGATTCAGGGCGAAAGTGCCTGTCGTCAGAAGTACTGCCGCGGTCAGCGCCGTTGCAATTGCAATAACGGGCTTTTTACTTCCTGACATATTTTTCACATCCTTTCCGCGGATTTCTCCGCTTTTTTACTTCTTCTATTTATTTATTCAAATCCGCAGTTCGTATTCCCTTAATTCCCGCGCGCGCTTTTGATATAATACGGAAGTAAAGGAACACATCGCCGCAGTTTGTATAAACCTTAAATTTTAACCGGTATACGCTTTCTTTCCGATTTTGCAGATTTAGTAAATAACATGCGTATAAGAAATGAAAGAATAATGCACAGCCCGAATATGACGAACACAATATAAATGTTCGATTTCAGATAAGATACTGCCGCTCCCAAAACAGGAATATGGAATATCACCTTTCCGACTATATTTGCCGCGTATACAATATCTTTATCGGGGTCTGCGTTGTTTACCCCTTTCGTCTGAAATCCCCTGGCGCCGCTGTTTTCGTAATTGTCGTATACGCTGATTATCTTATGGGTCACGGTTGTGTCATCATCGCGCATATAGGTTACGGCGTCCCCGATCTTGAGTTTTTGAGGGTCTGTCTCGTGAACTATTATAAACGAGCCTTTGGGGATTTCGTCCTGCATACTGGAAGTCAGAACAGTGAAATAAGAATATCCCATAAACATTCTCGGCTTCCCGTCTTTTGATCCGGAGGTCAGGATAGAGATCATAATCGTCAAAATCGCCGAGTAAAACAGTATATCCGATATGATTGTCATTATGCTGCGCTGTTTTTTGTTTTTTGTTTTTTTTATGTTATCTGTGTCATCTGCGTTATTGATATTATTACTTTCTTTTATTTCATTGACGCTTTTTATGTTTTTAGCGCGATTGATTTTTCCGTTGTTCTTAATCTGCTGTTCTGTAAAAATTTTTGTCAAATTCATTTCCACGCCGGGAACCTCCGGCGACGCTGAAAATTCCGGCGGTTCCACCTTTATTACTATCGGTTTTATCATTTCGCGGGATGGCTTCTGCTGATTTTTAGGCTTCAATGTTTCAGTGCCCATAATTTCCATCATTCTATCCATCTGAAATTCCCGATTCAGTTCCTCCAATGATTTTATTCCTTTTCCGGCAGATTCCGATTCACGATTGTTTCTTGTACTGTCAGCTTCCATTATTTCCGTTTGAAATTCCCGATTCAATTCATCCAGTAACTTTAATCCCATTTAACATTCCTCCTGGTTCTTTATTTTCTGCGTGGTATATATCCTCTTTCTCCTTGGCACTGCTGAGCGTCAGGATTTTTTGCGACTCGTTTACCGCCTTTTCCATTGTTTTATATATGAATTCCACATTTTTTTTCGTCCGGTCAATGATTCTGGTTTCCTCCCTGTATGCGTTATCTATGATTTCCTGCGCTAATTTTTTCGAGTTTCTCAGAGTTTTTGCTATTGCTCCTGAACTCATTCCGATCTGTATATCGCCCTCCAGTTGTTTATAATCGCAAAGAAGATCGTTGTATTTATCACACATGGCAAAATATTCTTCGTAAGCCTTTTGATACGCTTCCGTAAGTTTGTGTATATAACTGTCTACCTGCTCTTTGTCATATCCGTTCTTTTCTTCAGTGAAATATATTCCTTCCATTTCTTTTTCCCTCCTGTCGTATAGCTTTTTATATAACTTTCTGAAATCTTAATATTATCTTAATCCTTAGAGCAACTCTAAAGTCAATATCCCTTTTTGATAATTTTTTAAAAATTTTTAGAATTTTCATCAGATTTAATGTAGAAAATTTCTTCAGACCACCCTTATATCCGAGAGTCTCTATAGCTTAAAATTTATTTAAATTTTATATTTTAAGCATGATTTAAGATAGAATTGCATGTTTTTAAAAAAATTTTTATGGTAAATTTAAGATAAAATCATGTTTTTTATTTAGAGTAACTCTAATCTCCAATGCCAGATACCATGACAAATTTCATAAACACCTTTTAATCTCAGAGAGCTTTCCCAGCGCAATTCGCTGGAAGCAAATAAATAAATTGTTAAATAATATCACTGAAATTCACGATAAATTTCCAAAATAACATCTTGACAAAAGGGAAGAATATAAATTATAATCAATAAAAAAGGAAAAGAGGAGCCAAAAATATGAACGAAACAACCAGACTTTCAATAAAAGAATTTTCCGAATTTACAGGAATAAGCCAGTATACTCTGAGATATTACGACGAAATAGGTCTGCTCCCCGCCGCATCGCGCAGTGAAAATAATTACCGGCAATATACGCCGTTTCAGATCATCAAGCTGAATTATATAAACGTCCTCGTTGACTTAGGCGTCCCGTTATCTGTAATTAAAGATATGAATAAAAGCAGAACGCCGGAATCCGTCCTGGAATTACTCCGTCAACAGGAAGTTGAATTAAATCTCAAACTGCATGAACTTTGGAAGTCATTCTCTATAATAGATACTTACCGTAAAAATGTACAGGACGGACTTGCAGCTCAGGGCGGAGTCATCAGAGTGGAAGATGTCGGGGATACGCATTATGTCCTTGGATATGTCAATGATTTTACGGAAGATCACCTTGCATTTTACGACGAGTTTATTCGTTTTTGTCAGTCTGCCGGCGAATACCGGATAAATCTCAGATACCCTATAGGAGGACTTCATGAGGATATGAATTCTTTCCTGAATGCGCCGGGATGGCCCACTCGTTTTTTTTCTCTTGATCCGTTAGGCAACAACAACTTTCCCAAAGGCAAATATCTCGTTGCATATAATCTCGGTTATTACGGCGATTTTGGGGATACCCCACAAAAAATGGCTGCTTATGCCCTTGAACACGATCTCGTTTTTAAAGGACACTTGTATACTGTATATCTGCTGGACGAAATCAGTACAATAGAACCGGACCAGTATTTATCCAGAACCGCAGTCGGCGTGTCGCCGAAAAAAAATAGAAATACCGATAAACGTTAAAAAAAGTCCTCACCATGAGGACTTTTTTTGATTCCATATTATTATTTATTGAGAGCCGATTGTATGCTTTCTTCATTAACTCTGCAGACTGCTCTGACAAGACTTGCTTCCGCGTTTATCTTCAATGGTAATGCTATTACCTCAAAATCTGCTATATCTATAAGACTTTGCAGATTCGTTAAATTCTCTAAAACAAAAATCCCTTTTCTCAGCAGTTCTTTATGAAATGTAAACGGCGGATAGTCGGGCGCAGGCATATCCATACCCAACATTTTAATCTTTTTGGAAAGCAAAAATTCCGCCAGTTCGTCGCTCGCAGTCGGGTGATTTGCAAAATATTTATCCTGAAAGTAGTATTTATCAAATCCCGTAAACAATAAAACAATATCCTGTTCGCCTACAATTTCCCTGTAAACTGGTTTCATCTGAATTACATCTTCGCCTCTGACGTCAAGAAGCACGCCTTTTCCGACAAAACAATCCGCCGGAAAATCTTTTACGGTTTTATCGTCGTTTATCAGGTGCATGGGTATATCAATATGCGTTCCGGTATGAAGTCCTGACTGCAATACATACGCATTATAACAATCTTTTTCGATTGTTTTATACTTTGAAAGCGCAGTTTTACAATCGCCGGGGAAAATAGGCGTATTTTCGTCTAAAACATGAGAAATATCAATTAATTTCATATAAGCTCTCCCAATATATAGAGATTTTAGGACAAAGCCGTCGTCATATCATACGTATTGCAAACTGCGGACAGGCGGCGACGCAGTAGCCGCAACGCAGACACCCGCTGTCGTCAATCACAGGCGGAGAACCGTTTATCATACCGCTGTGGCACGCCTTTGCACAACTCCCGCAGTCTTTGCACAGACTCGGCACAATATAGAATCTCTTCGCGGATTTAGTCAATTTTCCCGCTTGTTCACTTATATCAACGCCGTTGAAATACTGTACGTTCATCCTTACTTCTTCCGGCGAAACCATACCTACGGCTATTGCGGCTCTTTCTTTGGCAAAGTTGCGCGCGTAGTCCATTGAATCTATATAATCTCCAATGAGAGTTCCGCCCGCCAGAGCTTTCATCAGGTAAACTGCCTTGTGCCGAGCAAAACACTCGTTTACGGCATGTTCCATATCTTCGCGCTTCCCGCCTAATATCCCCATTCCGGTCTTATTGAGCAGAGGGAATACTATGTCGATATCAGAATTTTCCGCCGCCGCCCTTACAGTCTGAACCACATGCGTGCTGATGCCGACCGCTCTGATCACATCTTTTCTTTTGTAATCCAAAAGACATTCCAATGCTCCCCTGCGCGTTTCAAAGACATCATTTTCAACCCGTGCGGCGTGAAGCAAAAATATGTCTATAACATCCAACCCTAAATTTTCACGCGCTTCCCAAATTGCCGCTTCCATATCTTCATATGTAGACGCCGTCGATTTTGTCGCGATCACGGGACGCATGCCGGTTTGCTCCATTGCAAGGCGTATGGGCGCGTAGGTTTTGTATGCCTGCGCCGTATCAATAAAAGTTATGCCGAGTCGTAACGCTTCCGCAACGACTTCCGCACTTTCGTTAATCGTCATATTCTTCTGTAACGGTCCCATGGGAAGCGCGCCGAAGCACAGTTCGGTTACTTCGATTCCGGTTGCGCCAAGTATTATTTTTTTCATATTTTCAACAACTCCTTTTTGTATTAATAACAATATAAGCATTATTATAGCATAAAATATAAAAGAAAACAATAATGCCTGTGTGAAATTATAAAATTTCATAGCTTTTTAACAATATCTGTCTTGACGTTTTATTTCAATTGATTTAAATTATAAACAAAAAGTTGTATTTTTAATATTTTAAGAATTAGGAGAACTTTATGAAAAATTATTTAAAAACAATAATTTTTATAATTATTGTCTGTATGACGCTGACATTCCTTTTATCCTGTAACAATAATAATACAAATAATAAAAGCGATTCTACCACAGGAGCGAATAGTCAAGATACGACTACCGACCAGATGCTGCGGGAAAATACCCCCGATTCGCTGCCTGCAGACCTGAATTTCAACGGTCAGGAAATACGCATACTTCACAGAGACAACACAGGCGGGTTCGAAGACTGGAATTACGAAATATCTGTCGATAATCAAACGGGCGATATTGTAAATGACGCGATATATAACAGAAACCAAAGCGTGGAAGACAGACTTAACGTAAAAATAACCTCTATAGGGATTCCCGGAGATTACGGCAACATGAGTAAGTTTATTAACGCCGTAAGATCGTCTGTGAATTCCGGAAGCGACGATTATGATTTGATAGCTGGATATGCATATTATATACCGACGCTCGCGCCTGAAGGTCTGCTTTACAATTTGAATAATGTGCAATACCTGAATCCTAAAGCGGACTGGTGGAGCGCAGACTGCGACAATCAGATGACTATCGACGGCAAACTGTATTATATCACCGGGGATATGGCTCTTACGCTGATAAGAAGTATGGACGTTATCTTTTTCAATAAAAAAGTGGCGCAGGATTTAAATGTCGGGGATTTGTATCAGGTTGTTTTAAACGGCGAGTTCACGATTGACAAATTAAACGCTCTCGTAAAAGACACATACAAAGACGTAAACGGGGACGGCAAAGCGGATAAGAACGATATGTACGGATATTCTACGTCGACAGGGAATCTGATGAACGGGTTCTGCGCCGCATTCGACCAGCCGATATTGCAGAAAGACGCGGACGGCGTTCCTCAGCTAGCATTAAACACTCAAAAAATGAGCGACATAGTCAGTAAAATGTACGATTTCTTATATAATAATCAAAACGTGTACGCAACGCCGGAATCATCAGCAGCCAACTCTACAGATATGTTCCCCGAAAATCGAACGCTTTTTATGGCGGGAGTATTATATAACAGCGATAACCTGCGCGCAATGGAAAGCGATTACGGAATACTCCCGATGCCGAAATGGGATGCAAACCAAGCTGGATATTATACTGTTTCGTCAGACGTTTACTCTTTGTTCTGCATACCTGTGACATGCACAAAAATAGATGCCGTAGGAGCAACAATGGAGGCAATGTGCGCGGAAAGTTACAGAAAAGTGACTCCCGCATATTATGAAGTTACTCTCAAAGAAAAATATTCCCGCGACGAGGAAACCTCGCAGATGCTCGACATAATAAGATCGGGTCTGAAATTCGATTTCGGCACTGTAAACACAATAAATTTAAGCGAGATTAACTCTACGTTCAGAAGTCTTATGGAGAAGAAAAGCGGCGATTTTACATCGTACTATGAAGCAAATGAACCGAAATATCAGACGGCGCTTGATAAACTTATCACACAGTATCAGAGTCTGCAGTAAAATATAATAAAATTATATAAATCCAGACCCTTGCAGAGATTCTGCAAGGGTTTTCTCTGTCCGAACATAATTTTTTTGAATATGATGTAATATGATAAATTATGAACAGATAAAAATTTTTATGAAATGAGAGAAATATGCAGAATGATAGTATAAAAACATACAGAGCCGCATTGTACGCCAGGATATCGCGCGAGGACGGCGATAAAACAGTGTCGGACAGCATAGTAAACCAACTGGATTTGATAAAAGAATATATAAAATCGAACCCGGAAATCGAACCCGTCTCGGAACGGGCAGACGACGGCTATTCAGGAGTTATGTTTGACAGACCGGGGCTGAACGCTATGCTTGACGACGTAAAATCGGGCAGAATTAACTGTATCGTCGTCAAAGACCTGTCGCGTTTCGGCAGAAATTACATAGAAGTCGGACGGTATATCAGGACGCTTTTTCCGCTTTTCGGAGTGCGGTTTATCGCGATAAACGACGGTTACGACAGCGCAAACGATAAAAATTACGCGGATAACTATATAATTCCGTTTAAAAATATAATAAACGACGCGTACTGCGCAGACATATCGAAAAAAGTAAGGAGCCAGTTGGAGGTTAAACGCAAAAAAGGCGATTATATCGGAGCGCTTGTACCGTTCGGATATTTAAAATCGCCTGAAAACAAAAATAAATTAATAGTAGACGAGGCAGCCGCGGAAGTCGTGAAAGATATATTCAAATGGAAAACAGCAGGAATGAGCCAGCAAAGTATAGCCGAAAAACTGAATGCTGTGGGCGTGTTATCGCCTCTAGAATACAAAAAATCAATCGGCTTGGGCTGTTCGTCAGCATTTAAGATAAATCCGAAAGCAAAATGGTCGGCAGTTTCGGTAAAACGCATATTGTGCGACGAAGTGTATACAGGCGCATTAATTCAGGGCAAAACAACAACGCCGAATTATAAAATCAAGAAAAAATTTCTGAAAGAAAAATCCGATTGGGCGAGAGTTGAAAATGCGCATGAAGCAATTATCGTGCGGCAGGAATTTGAACTTGTCGAGGATTTGCTTGGCAGGGATTCGTATAAAACCGAAATCTACCCGTTTTCCGGCATGTTATTCTGCCCGAAATGCGGACAGAACCTGATACGCAAAGTATCGACGGTTGACGGCGTGAAATATATAAATCACGCCTGCCTGAAAAAATACGAAAATGATAAAAGAGATGGTTGTTCCGGCATCAGAATAAAAGAGAACGCACTGTTAAACAGTGTAACTGCGGCGATAAAAAATCAAATAAACACTGTCTTGGATACAGACGAAGTTTCACAATTTGTCGGGAAAATTTCTAAAAAAGAAAACGGTATGAAAAAATTGCAAAAACAAATCGGCATGAGAAAATCTGAAAGAGAAAAATTGATCAACCGGAAACTACGATTATACGAAGATTATTCAGATGGAGATATAACCCGCAATGAATACGAAATTTTCAGGCAAAACTACGATTTGCAGATTGATGAATCGGATATTGCCTTCAAAAATCTGCAAAAAGAACTTGATAAATTTTCTGAAAAAGAAAATCAGGGCAGTTTGAACTTTACGGAAGTTTTACTAAACTACGAAAATCTTAATAAGATTTCAAGAGAACTGATAGTAAAACTCATAGGCAAAATAATCGTATTCGGAGGCGGCAGGATTGAAATAATATTCAGATGCGGCGACGAATATACGAGAGTCCTGTAATAACGCCATATGCTATAGATTTTTAATGACGCTGTAAAATTTATCGAGTTCTTTTACAGTATTATGGTATCCGAAACTGATTCTTACCCCGCCGGTATCAATAGTCCCGAGTTTTTGGTGCGCGAGGGGCGAACAGTGATAACCGTCGCGGACAAATATCTGATTTGCGGTTAAAATTCTTGCGATATCTTCACATTCGTAACCGTCTATATTGAATAATATCGCACCTGTATAATTGTTCCTGGCAAAATCACTGTATAATTTTACTTTTTTTAGACTTTTCAGCATGTCTATCGCCTTATCATATAAAATTTTTTCGCGTGAATATATTTTTTCGGGCGTTTCTGAATTTATGTATTCAACAGCCGCAGATAACGCGGATATCGCGGGAGTATTTTGTGTGCCTGCCTCAAAATGTTCCGGGGTTTCAGGCGGCATAATCTTTTCGAGCGAGTTGATCCCGGTTCCGCCTTCGAAAAAAGTTGTTTCGGGTATCTCCAGTTTATCGTTCAAAATTATAATTCCAAGCCCGGCAATTCCAAGCATGCTTTTATGTGAAGGGACGCATAATATGTCGATATTATCCCTGTAGATATTTATATCCAGAACACCTGCGCTTTGAGCCGCGTCAACTACGGCTATAATATCGGGCTTTTTTTCTTTGACCTTTTTTATTATATCCCGTACAGGAAGAATTTTCCCGCATACATTTGACACATGGGTTATAACTATCATTCGGGTATTTTCTCTTATCAGATTCACGGCATTGTTTACGGTCTGTTCGTCCTGATTATCCACATCGAAAACATCATATTCAGTCTGACTTTGCCGTACTAACTGATTTACCGGTCTGTAAACGCTGTTATGTTCAAAACATGAAAGAAGTATATGTGAATCCGGTTTAGTAAAACATTTTACAGCTATATTTAAACTCATTGTTGCATTTAAAGTAAAAATAACCCGTTCAGGAGAATAACTGCCGAAAAAGTTAGCCAGAACAAGACGGGTGTTAAATATTTTTTTTGCCGCATTCAGAGACGGCGGATACCCTCCGCGTCCGGGATTTCCGTAATTTTCTATGGAATATATAACCTCGCCGATAACTTTTTTCGGTTTTTTTATTGTTGTCGCCGCATTGTCAAAATAAATCAAAGATAAACACCTCTTTCATAACTTTAATAAAACATAAAAAATAATATATATTCTGGTTTTAAATTTCGCGTATGATTTCGACTATTTTTATTCTGTACTTTTCAAGTATAGAAACAGCAGTATTTAAGAATCTTTCGTCTACTTCAATTCCGTACCCGCAGCCTCTGCGTTCTTTTCGCGCCCTGACTTTGACTATACACGATTTTATACTGTTCTGAGACAGACAACGCTGCGCCTGATACACATATGTTATTGAAGTCACGAATATGATACGATAATGACAAAAGGTCATCACACAAATTATTTGTCAATAAATTGAGGTTCGTTCACAATGTATTAATTTTTATATAATATACTGCTTAAAGAATGAAAATTAAGAAAAAATTATGAAAATTATTAAGAAAATTATAAATAAATTTAAGGAGGATTTAGCGTATCATGAAACGAATTCGCAATGTTATATTGGGTGTTCTTATATTTGTTCTTCTAATATCATTAGTAGCGCCGATGTCGTCATGTTCTCAATCCAACAGCAATAACAATTCCGGCGTGACCGACAATAACGCAAATGTTTCGGAGGCGGCATCGGACGCGCCGCAAACTACCACCGAATTTCCCCCGCCGGATGTGCCGCAGAAAGACTACGGCGGCGCAAGCTTCAATATCCTGTATCCGCATTGGGGAATGTATACAAATTATTTCTTTGCCGAAACTCAAACCGGAGACGCAATGAACGACGCAGTTTATAAACGCAACACGTCTGTCGAAGACCAGCTCAACCTAAAATTCAACACGATAGAGATAGGCGACGATTCCGACAACGGCATCAAAAATATACTGCCGAAAGTCAAAACGTCCGTTCTGGCAGGCGACGGCGCGTACGACCTCGTGCTTATACACCCTATGTGCGATTTGGGCGACTTGATTGCCGGACAGTACGTGATGGACTGGAATAAAGTGCCTTATGTTGATTTGACCAAGCCTTACTGGAACCAGTCGCTGAACAGCACGATAGCCATAAAAAACATACTGCTCTTTGCCGCAAGCGACTATATTATCCCGGACCCCGACGCGATTTTTTTCAACAAGGGAATACTCGCGGACTATAATCTGGACGACCCTTATGCATTAGTGAAAAACGGGCAGTGGACATGGGATAAACTCGAAACAATGGCAAAAGCCGTATCGAAAGACCTCAACGGGGACGGCATATACGACCTGAACGATATGTACGGTTTTGCGTCGATTATGGACGGACCTATGATTGGGGTTATGCACTCATGCAACATGTATATCGCCACAAAAGACCAGAACGACGACCCGCAGCTTTACACAGTAAGCGATAAACTTGTTAACATAGTAAACAAAATGTATGACTTAATCTACAACGGACATCAGAGTTATTGCTGGGCTTATGAGCCCGACGCTGTAAAAGCGGCTGCGCTTCAAATGGATTTTACCAAAAATCAAGTGCTTTTCGAAATCAATGCGCCGTCCGACGCGGCGCAGAAATACCGCGCTATGGACGTTGATTTCGGCATTCTGCCTTTCCCGAAATACGACGAGGCTCAAACAGATTATATCAGCCTCAACAACGCAGGTCTGATGTTTATACCGGCAGATTGCAAAGACGTCGAACGCACGGGCATTGTCACCGAGCTTTTAGCCGCTTACAGCCGCCAGTACACGCTTCCCGCATATTTTGACGTCCTTTTAACTTCCAAAGTCACCCGCGATACGGAATCAGGCGATATGCTTAATATTATATACAATAACTGCGTATATGATTTCGGGTATAATTTCAACGGGTTCACGAATATCTCATATATCATTCCGAGACTTATGTCGTCTAAAAGCACCAATGTGCAGTCATGGTATGACCAGAACGCTCCTTTAGCGGTAAAAACCATGCAGACAATATATGACAATATTCTGAAATACCAGAATTTGAATTAATAGATCTGTCCGGAAACTGTAGGGGACACAAATTCAACTTCGTTGAATTTAAGTAATCGTCCCGTAAAATCACGGGCGGATTACCATCCGCCCCTACGTAAATTAGGGTTTTAGAATACATCTAATAAATATCTGTTACAATAAGGTTGTTATACTGAGTTTCGCTCAATATAACAACCTCGTTTTTTTCTCACGTTTGTCTGCCCGCTCTTTCCTGAACCTCCTGCACTTCGTTCGCGGAATCAGCTTGGGCAGATAGTCGCTC
>WQYZ01000133.1 GCA_009780985.1 Oscillospiraceae bacterium
AGCCGCGTCTAAGTCATCCTGACTCGGTGGCGTAGCCTGGTCCGCTTCGTATAAAATCGACGAGCCTCCCGCAAGGTCAAGTCCGAGCCGTATTCCTCCGTTGTCGAAAACTCCGGGAATTTTCCATGCCTTGATTCCAAATAACGCAATCGAAACTAAGCACGCGATTGCTAAAATTACGAACGCAAAAGTTGCTATGCTTTTTTTCATTTTAAATTTCCTCCGCTTATACCGGTCTTTATTTTTATATTAAAGCCAGATTTTTATTATAAAATATTAAGTGTATTAAATATTGCCGCCGTTTTATTAAGTTATTAAGTTAAGGTAAATTTATATATTTCTGCAAATTTTTACAAATAATAAACAGCAGATTTTATTATACCATAAAATAAATAAAAAAGTCAATGATTTTTTATTTATTCTTTCAAATTCTTTAAAAAAATAAAAAATTTAACATTCTTTTTTTGTTCTTTACGCAATTTGTCAAAATTCTAGGACAAAAATAAAAATCAATTATATTTTCTCACATTTTATCTAAAATCAAAAGTTGACAACAGAAAAAATATATTGTATAATAATTTCAGTCAATAGTAAGTTTTGCGGAGGGTTCGAAAAATAAATTTTATGAAAAATATTCTTAAATATAAACTGTATGTCTGTATTTTTATTATTGCAGTTATTATTTTAAATACTGTTTTTATTTCCGGCTGCGGAATAATAACGAAAGGCTCGAATCTGACTTCTACTGAAGAACTGTCCCTTTCTTCGGATAATTATAAACGCAGCGATATTTATATAGACAATACGGCAAACGCTGCGAGTGCGGAAACGCAGAGCGTCTTAAATTCTTTTGAAACTGCGGAAACTTTAGACACTCCCGGTACGCCAGACACAATATCGGCGAAAGAAAGGGCTTTGCAAACTTCGTCTTCCAACAATACAAATACTGAGCAAAGCTCATATAATACCGAGCAGAACTCGAACACTGAACGGAGTTCAGTGGATACTCCCGACGGGACAACGCGGTTGAGTTTTATCGCTGCGGGCGATAATATAATGCACTCTAATATGATTGACGACGCAAAAGAACGTGCGACAAACGGAGAAAATTTTGATTTCATAGACATGTATAAAGGCGTCGCCGATATAATAAAATCTGCGGATATTGCGCTTGTAAACGTCGAAACTCCGATTGCCGGCGACGAATTCGCATACACGGGATATCCCAATTTCAACACCCCGAAAGAAGACGCTTTCGCGCTTATGGATATAGGATTTGATATAATTAATACCGCCAACAATCATATGCTTGACTTAAAGGAAAAAGGCTATATGAACAGCATAAATTTCTGGGACAGCCAAAAAAACTATAACGGCGGAGATATTTTGCAAATAGGGAGCTTTAAAGACAGAGACGATTTTGAAAATATAAGAATTTACCGCAAAGACGGAATATCCATAGCTTTTCTGTCATACACTTACGGAACAAACGGAATGGTCCTGCCTGATGGCAGTAAAATGATCGTGCCTATAATCGACGACGCAACGGTTGAACGTCAAATAAAAGCGGCGCGCCCTCTCGCAGATTTACTGTTTGTCGTAATGCACTGGGGCACAGAAGACAGCTTTACGCCGGACCCGTGGCAGAAAAGTTTAGCGCAAATGATGGTTGACGACGGCGTCGACGTCATAATCGGCATGCACCCTCATGTTTTGCAGGAAGCGAAATGGGTCGACAGACCGGACGGCAAAAAAACCCTGCTCGCTTATTCCATCGGCAATTTTATCTCCGGTATGCTTGGCGCGCAAAACATGGTAGGCGCGCTTCTCGGATTTGACATAGTTAAAACGACGCAGAACGGCGGATCCTCCGTAAGCATAGAAAATGCGCAGGTAATCCCTGTCGTCACGCAGTATAACCTGCAGCGGAAAGGATTTCAGATTTACCGGTTTGAAGATTATACGGAAGATCTTGCAAAACAGCATGGCTGTATAAAATCCGATCCGAAATTTTCATACCAATATTTAAAAGATTTGATCACAAAAAATATCGCGCCGGAATTTCTGAGCGATTTTTATAAATAAATTTTTATACAAATAAAGCGAACATGAATATTTTTAACATATTATATAAAAAAATAAAAAGGGGTTTTTACAATAAATATGAAACTTAAAATCGAAAAAGAAGAATATATAAACAAAACATTCAGATTAAATATGAAACTTATCACACAAATGGAAGCGATATGCAAAAAGAAAGGGATTTCCCTGAATAAGTTTGTGGATATTTGTATCCGCTACTCTATTGAAAATTTAGATACGGACGACAAATAAACAATCAAGAATTATTCTAAAAGAGAGGTTCAACGCCTGTGGCAGATAATATAATATTCAGCATTAATGCCGTTTTTCCTCTTGTTATCCTGATATTGCTCGGATTTATACTAAAACAGAAAAAATTGAGATTATTTAAAGAACCGAAAAATTTTTTTGACCAAATCGACAGACTCGTATTCAACGTTGCTTTGCCGGTATACATATTCAACGACATATACAGTGCGAAAATAGAAAATATATTCAACATAAAACTTGTGATTTTCTGCGTTTCAGGCATAGTAATATCTTTTTTTCTCCTGATTCTGCTTACTCCGCTTTTTATTAAAAATAAAGCGTCAAGGGGCGCGTTTATTCAGGGAGTATACCGGTCAAATTTCGCGATACTCGGGGTGCCTCTGGCAGGCAATTTATTCGGGGATATGGGCTCAAGTACGGCAGCTCTGATTCTGCCTTTTGCCATCCCGCTGTTTAACGTCCTCGCCGTAACGATACTTACCGTTAATTCCAATAATTCCGACAATACCGCAAACGCGCAGAATCCAAAAAGTCAGAACAACGTCCGCAAAATAGTCTTAGGAATAATAAAAAATCCGCTTATTATCTCAATTATACTTGCGCTGCCTTTTGTGCTGTTTAAAATAGCCTTGCCGGCTGTAATTGAAAAAAGCGTAAATTACGTCAGCAACACGTCAACTCCGCTTGCGCTTATCAGCCTCGGAGCCGGCATCGATTTGCAGGTTCTGAAAAGCAAAGTCCGACTGTCATTGATTGCGGCGGTATTTCGGACGATGATATGCCCGCTGCTTTTTGTTGTTTCCGCGGTTTTATTTGGATTCAGGGATGCCGCGTTAGTGACTGTTTTTGTGCTGTTCGCCGCGCCGACGGCTGTAAGCAGTTATATAATGGCAAAGAATATGAACAGCGATTACGAACTTGCCGGTCAGATAGTTGTATTGACGACTTTAATATGTCCTTTGACCGTTTTTATCGGCAGTTTGATTTTGAAATCGTTTGGATTGATATAGTTTTACTAATCCTGACACAGTAGCCGCGCGCCGACTTTCATACCTATAATAAATTGTAAATAATTATTTAAAAAGTTCTTAAGGAATATTTATGAATGATAAATTTAGTCAATGTTTAAAAGAAATCCGCGTTGATAAAAACATTGCGCAAAAAGAGATTGCAGAATGTCTTGGTATTTATACCAACGCATATCAATTATATGAATATGGCAAAAGAAAACCATCCTTTGAAATATTTGTAAAAATATGCGAATATTTTAATGTGAGTTCAGATTATATACTTGGTTTTTCGGATATAAAAGAACGCAGATGATTGCTGGTTTTTTCGCCAAAGCCTCCATAAACTCGCCAAAGCCTCCCTCCGTGAGGGATGCGGCGAAGCCGGAGGGAGTCTTTGATGCAGTTTTTACATTGTTCTTCAACTCGTGATTAGCATTAATAAAGGAGAAAACATATATGGATATAACACCCTACCTGTCAACAAAAAAAATAATAATCGTCTGCGGACATTTCGGCGTGGGAAAATCAAATATCTCCGTTAATCTTTCTGTAAAACTGAAAGAACTGACCGGATATATCTATACTCTCGTCGATTTGGATATAGTCAATCCGTATTTCAGAAGCGCGGACAATATAAAAGACTTGCAGGAATACGGCATCGATTTTATCGTGCCGCAGTTTGCGAACACAAATGTCGATATTCCGGCGGTGCCGGCGGCGATATACTCGATTTTTGCAAACGATAAAAAACGCGCCGTGATAGACGTCGGGGGCGACGACAACGGCGCGGTGGTTTTGGGCATGTTTGCGGATAAAATAAAAGAGTATGACTACGAAATGATTTACGTCGTGAACAAATACAGAAACATGATAAGCGATGCCGAAGCGGCTGTAAATCTCGCAGAATCTATAGAGAACAAATCCAAATTAAAAATAATGTCGGTGATAAACAACAGCAATATCGGCAATCTGACGACGGAGAACGAAATATCAAATTCCCTTGACTACGCGAAAAAAATCAGCGAAAATTTAAACGTTCCGTTAATAGCGACAACTGCGGTTATAAATACAGGGGACGCAATGCAAATAAAAAATTATACGAAAAAATATTTTTAACAAAAATTTAAATTTAAAATCCGGAGGTTTTTAACATGAAAATAAGCGTAAGTTCTTATTCTTACTTAAGCATATTCGGCAAAGACGGCTTTGATATTTACAAACTTATAAAAACCGTGAAAGAACAGGGATTCGACGGTTTTGAAGTCGCGCATATCCCGAACGGCGATGTTGAAATGTTTGAGTTTTTTAAACTCATAAAAAAACTGTGCGCCGACGAGGGACTGGAAATTCCCAATTACTGTATAGGCTCTGATTTTTTAAACGGAAGCGGCGGCGATATAGAAAAGGAAATAGCAATGGTTAAGCACAACGTAGATTTGGCGGAAACACTCGGCTCAAAATGTATGCGATGCGACGCCACTTACGGAATAAACAAAGACGTCCCGCCTCCGCGCGGCTTCGACGATATTGTCGACAGAATAGCATACGGCTACAGGGAAGTCACAGTATATGCGGAAAAAAAGGGATAGCTGTATGCGTGGAAAATCACGGCTATTTTTGTCAGGACAGCGACAGGGTGGAAAAACTGATAAACAAAGTCGGACATAAAAATTTCGGCGCGCTGATTGATATGGGTAATTTTTTATGCGCCGACGAAAGACCGGAACACGCCGTAGGCGTTCTCGCGCCGTACGCGAAACACGTGCACGCCAAAGATTTTCACGTAAAGAGCGGTATGGGACCGAATCCCGGCGAGGGATTTTTCAAGTCGCGCGGCGGCAATTACCTGAGAGGCGCGATTGTAGGTCATGGAAACGTCCCGGTAGACCAGTGTATAAACATAATAAAATCTTCGGGTTACGATGGTTATATAAGCATCGAGTTCGAGGGGCTTGAAAATCCGGTTGTCGGAACGTCAATCGGAATGAAATATCTTAAAAGATTTGTATAGGTTTTTTGTTAAATGTCGAAAAAAATACATAGCAGGGGTGAAAATTTTTCACCCCTGCTATGTTCTGATTTCGCATCTTTCTACAGCGTGCTGATTTCGGTCTGAATCTCATAAATTAGGCTTGTCACAAGGTCGCTCCATGTTTTGCTTGAAGTGCTGTAGCTTTTGGCTATATCGTTTAAAGTATAGCCGTTATAATATTTTCCTCCCTCTGTGAGGTAATTTTCCGATAGAAGCTGAGCCATATATGTCACACAATCGCTTTTCGTGTCAAAAGTTTTATAAACAGTGACAGTTCTGCCCGATGAAACAAGTCCTCCGAGATTATTTTTCGACTTTGCCAGCCGACTTCCGCCATTCCCGCTTTCAAGCCTTACTATCGCAAGTATCAGTATAGCATTTACGCTGTAATCATCCTGCGCGCTGATAAGAGCGTCTTCTATTCCTGAAAGGTTTGGGAATTTCTCCAAATATTCGGAAAGTTCTTCTTTGTCCAATTCGGATTTTTTTCGCATGTCCTCTGTTTTTATGTTATTTTCCGTGAAAATTACATATCCTTGCGCCGTATTGCCTGACTGTTCATATGCGTCTGCCGCGGATGTAGATGCGACCGTAAATAAAATTATGGCAGACGCGGAAATTATCAGACAAGACAGAGTTTTAAATTTTCTTTTCATAGAAAAATCCTCCTCATTATATAGAATATGTCTATATATAAAAAAAGTTGCTCAGAAAGAAAAATATTACAGCAGATTTTCAATTAATTAATATATTTTGCATTTTCCGGCAAAATTATACAAAATATATTCCTGCAGGGAACGGATTTATCCGTTCCGAATACATATACCCGATATAGTTTTATTTTCGGCTTGAGGAACGCATTAATGCGTTCCCTACGGCTTCTTGCTATGTATCTAATTTAATTTAGAGATTTCTTTTTTCAGTTTGTTTATGATTTTTTTCTCTAATCGTGATATGTACGACTGCGATATACCCAAAATATCCGCGACTTCTTTCTGCGTTTTCTCTTTACCGGTTTCAAGACCGAACCGCAGGTTTATTATGATTTTTTCGCGTTTGCCGAGTTTTGATATAGCCGCCACAATCATTCGCTTGTCTTCGCTTTCTTCTATATTTCTGTGGACAATATCGGAATCGGAGCCTAGTATGTCAGATAATAACAGCTCGTTGCCGTCCCAGTCTACATTCAGCGGCTCGTCAATCGACACTTCATTTTTTATATTTATATTTTTCCGTATGTACATCAGGATTTCATTTTCTATACAGCGGGAGGCATATGTCGCTAGCTTTATATTCCGGTCAGTTTTGAATGTGTTTACAGCTTTCATCAAGCCGATTGTGCCTATTGAGATTAAATCCTCTATTCCCGCGCCGGAGTTTTCAAATCTTTTGGCGATATATACTACAAGTCTCAAATTCCTCTCAATCAATATAGTTTTCAGCGACGGGTCGCTGTCGAATCGGGAGATAATATCCGCTTCTTCTTCGGCTGACAAAGGAGGGGGAAGCGTCTCCGATCCGTTTACATAGTATATTTCCTCTCCGTTCAAATAATTCGCGTTATACTTTGCGAAAATCCTGTTTTTCAGCCTATTTAAAAACCTTATTAAAAAATTATCTGTATAATATGCTTTCATATTTTATTCAACACTCCTGTGCATTTTAATAATTTATCTGTTAATCTAACAAAACGGCGGGCATAATTCCCCTGTATTTTTCGCCGTATTTTTCATCTGACGGTTTATTGTCTACCGCAATTACTGCGTTTATTTCCAAATTTTTGTTTTTCTTTTTGTATTTTATGTAATCCGGAAAAAACGCGGGGAGAATATTGCTTTCCCCGCCGACTGATTTGACCGGGACTATCCTGAATTTCAACGCTTTAATATTATCCATGTTTTCCGAGTCGTCTGTTTTTGTAACGTTTGCGAGATACGACGGGGAATCGTAAACAAAAAAGTCAAGCATTTTTAAGTCAAACAGATTTACGATACCGTTCAGTTTCACAATAATTACCGGAAGAGAGCTTATGGGCTCGTATAGTAAATTCCCCGAATCTACAATTACATCTATCGCCGCTTCTTTTCCCATAAATCCTATCGTTATTTCCGTTTCTTTTACGCTTGAACGCCGCTTGAATAAAGAACCCGCAACAATTATAATAAACGCGCAAACGCCTGCCAAGATAATTATAATCTGTATAGGCGGGGTATCCAAACTTAAATCGTTTATATCTTCTGCTTTGACAAGCCCCGAAAGATAATAAAGAGCCTCTATTCCTCCGCCGAGCATAAAACACGCCGCATAAAAAATCACAAATATTTTTGTGAATTTGACAATCGAATCAATATTAAACGCGATAAAACACATCACGACAGACATTGCTATGTTTATAACCATTTGAGGAATTATCACTTTATCGCTGTCGTATAAGAAAGTCGAAATAACGTATAAGGCTCCGAGCGCGCTTGATAAAATAAGACGGGGAAGGCTCAATTTCAGCCCTAAAATTTTACCTGCCGCAAACAGTGACAGAAAATCCATGCAAAAATTCATAAGAAAAACTATGTCCGCGTATACTACCTGTCTCAATGCTATTTTTCCCCCGTTTTGTCAAAATGTTAAAATCATTAAGTTGTGCGCAACCGTCAGTATTATTATTTTGTATATTAGTATTATATTCGTCGGGGAGTAAAATATATGTCGTTTTAGTACATTTTAATACAAAAAATAATATCAGACTCCGCAAATAAAGAAAGACCCGCCGTAAAAGCGGGTCTTTCTTAACGTGGGTTCGATATTTTAATTCGCCATATGAGATCCTTTACTGGGGAAGCACTTATTTTGCACATATTAAATATCACGAGCAAACACATATTTCGTCCATTGTATAACGCTTTTTATCTGTCTGCTTTAATATTATTACCCCTTCGTGAGTATTATATTTTGGGTATATACTATCTAAAATCGCTTTTTCGATTCTATCCAGAAACATATATAATTCGCCGTCTATTTCTTTGGTTTCGTAATGGCAAAACACATATCCGGCGTTCCGCTCCATCATTACATAATTTCTTGTCCATGCAATCATCCCATGTCCTTTGCCGTTCGGTAAAAAATATCTGTCTCCATGCCATGCGCCGCGCAGAAGAAGTTTTTTACCGGGGGAATAATCCTCTTTTTTTTCGACTACGCCGAGCATCTGCCAGCGTCCGATTATTTTTTCATCGGGTTCAAATTTTATATATAAATTTCTATTTTTCATCTAATTTTGTCCTTTCTATCACTTATTTTATTCAGTTAATTTGCATATTTTGCTAAATTTTTCTCGATTTCCTTGAACCTTTCGTCTTCTCTGCACAAATCGAACCAGTTTCGCTTCATCATATTAAGACGCATCCCGCATTCGTTGTCCGGTCCGTCAGGGTATCCTTCCTGTGTGTTATTTTTCTTTTTACGAAGTTCTTTTAAATTATCGCAAATACTTAAATTCATAAACAATATCCTCCATTGTTCATTGTCTTAATTGGATTATTCTTGATTGCGCAACCGTTATTTAAATTATACATCGAATAACGCAACAAGTCAATGGAGGTATTGTTCAATTTACGTCAAAAATTTCAACCGCAGGTTTAATATTGACTTACACAAGCTCAACTTTTTATTATTTTAATTCCCGTGAATTATCTTTGAGCAATTTAAAACATTTGATAAATCTTTCGTGGGTTCTGACAATATCAAACGCCGGTTTCATAAGATGGTCTTCCCATAAAACCCATGGCAGATTACGCGGTGTTGACCTTATAGAATACCCGCAGTCCATATTGCTTTCCATATTGTTATGGAAATATATCGCATCTTTCGTCCCGTTTTCCACATAATTTAAAGCGTTTTCAATATCGCCCGTTTCGCAGTATAATTCCGCAATGACGATATTTTGAAATACGCGGTTTTCAAAAACAGGCAGCAAATTACCCTCGTCAACGAATACCATTCGCTCAATTTCCGTCACTCTTTTCCGCCACTCTATTTTTTTCAAAACGTCCAAATCAGCTTTATCCGCATAGCCGTTAATAGCGTAGGTTAACAGCATCGTAAATCTGCCGATACGAAACCCCTGATTATTCTGCCATTCTCTGCCCTCTAATACCAATCCTGACCATGGTTCCTGTGTGTCCCATATCTCAGACGGCAATGTTTCCAAGACCTTTTTCGCTTGTTCTATCATGCCCCATTCGGCATACTGTCTGACAAGATTCACTTTATGCCCGCAACGCGGATGCGGCTCTAAATTATTTATGCTTTTTTCCGCCATTTCCATAAGTTCGCTTTTATATTTTTTGCCTTCCTCGCCCTCTATTTTGCTTGCATTCCATAACGCCAGCGTGAATTCCCAGTCTATATCGCCGTTCAACGGATATTCTTTCATAGCCTTGCGCGCCGTATCCAACGCTTTTTGGACTTTTCCGCTGTTAAGTAAATTCTGAATGTCTCTTACATATTCATTGGCTTTTTCCTCTTTGAGTATTTCTTTCATTCCGAGAAGCTCATCAAGAGTGACTTTGAAATATATTGCGAGATGCGGCAGGAGTTCTATATCGGGATAATTTGCACCCGTTTCCCAACGGCTGACAGACTGCGGTGATACATGGAAAATATCCGCAATTTGTTCCTGCGTCAAATCTTTATCTTTGCGCAGCTGATTAAATTTTTCACTAAAATATGACATTTTTTGTACCTCTCTTAATACGATTTATATTTTAGAATCGATTCTGTTAATAGTATAAATCACTTGTTTATATAAGTCAAGCACGCATTTAGAGAGTTTTTATCAAGAAAAACGTGAGTTTTAATTTTAGAAAAAATATCTGAGAACATGAATTATGTGGTTTTGGGGTAGAATTAAAGCAGAGCGGTTTGCTCTGCCTCTTATTACTTCCGATTATTAATTCCAATATTTTCTATCCAACGAACGGAATTGTATCGCTTCGGCTACGTGATTTTTATGTATTATTTCGCTCTGCTCAAGGTCTGCGATAGACCGAGAAACCCGCAGGATTCTGTCGTATCCCCTTGCGGATAATCCCAAACGTTCAAATGCAGACTGAAGTATCTGTTCAGCTTCGCTGTCGAGGACACAGTATTTTTTCATCTGTTTTGAATTTAATCTTGCATTATTATAATTACTGTGTAAAACAGAGTCATTCTGTTTAAAGCGTTCCAGCATAAATTTTTTAGCTTCTATTATACGTTTGCGCATTTCTGCCGATGTTTCGCCAACTTCGTTTGATTTCATGTCGCCGTATGTAACGGACGGGATTTCTATTTGTATGTCTATTCTGTCTAACAGCGGTCCTGAGATTCTCGACATGTATTTTTTCCTCTCGCCCTCGGAGCATGTGCACGGTCTTGTCGGATGTCCGTAATATCCGCATTTGCACGGATTCATCGCGCAGACTAACATAAACTCCGATGGAAATGTTATTTTACCGTTTGTTCGGATTATAGTGACTTCCCCGTCTTCAAGGGGCTGGCGCAAAGAGTCTATCGCGTCGCGTGAAAATTCGGGCAGTTCGTCCAAAAACAACACCCCGTTGTGCGCAATGCTTATTTCACCAGGTATCGGGATTTTCCCTCCGCCTGTCAGTCCGCCTCTTGATACAGAATGGTGCGGCGCCCTGAAAGGACGCTCCGTTATAAGCGACATATTCTGCCGGTTCTGCTGTATTATTCCGGCGACGGAATGAATTTTTGTCGTTTCTATGGCCTCGTCAAAGCTCATATGGGGCAGAATACCGCCGATTCTTTTGGCAAGCATACTTTTTCCCGTTCCGGGAGGTCCGATAAACAATACGTTGTGCGCTCCGACTGCGGCGACTTCTATAGCTCTTTTCGCTTTTTCCTGTCCTTTTACGTCTGAAAAATCCAAGTCGCTGATAAAATCTAAGTTTAAATAATCGCTTTCGGAGAAAGTCATAGGGTCTATAAGCCTGTTTTCAGCGAGATGATTATAAAGTTCCGTTATATTTCTGACAGGGAAAATTTCAACCCCGCCGAGTCCGCCGGGATTATCAGAATTATTATTCAGATTGCTGCCGCACAGCACAGCCTCTTTTGCATTGTCGTACGGCACAAAAATTTTTTTTATCCCGGCTTTTTTCGCCGCTATGCACATCGGGAGAATACCGTTTACGGCTCTTATATCCCCCGCAAGGGATAACTCGCCGATAAAGCACATCTCCTCAAAATCGAATTCAAGTTCTTTTTCATTTGCGATAATGCTCGCGAACAGTGCCAAGTCAAGCGACGATCCTTCTTTTTTTCTGTCGGCGGGCGCGAGATTTATTGTTATGACTCTGTTCGGGATAGGGAAGCCGCAGGTTTTCATCGCCGCATGTATGCGCTCTTTCGATTCTTTTACGGCGGCGTCGGGCAATCCGACTATCTCGAACTTGGGCATACCGTTTGCTATAAAACACTCGACCGTTATAATAAACCCGTCTATTCCGTAAAGTCCCGTCGTAAGTATTGTTTTAATCATTTGTTTTACCGTTCCTTTGTTTGTATATTTTCCATATTATTCATCTATTCTCTATTTCGTACAAAATCCTCTTGAAAATAACAAGAGGATTTTAATATTTTATTAATAAACTGCAAATTATTTGTGCGGATATATTGAGGCGCAGAAAACGTTTATAATCGTAGGCGGATTTATTAATTTGCCATTACATTTTATATAAGACTTCTTCGGAAACTAAATTCCAATACCTCTTTCGTAAAAGAGGGTGCCCCAAACTCGCCGCCGGCGAGTTTATGCAGGCGGGTGATTTCGTCTCCCCGCAAAAACATCAAATTTGACAATCCCCCGTCACTTCGTGACACCCCCTTTATTCCCGCTATCGCGGAAAGAGGGCTTTAGTGTAGTTTCCGAAGAAGTCTATAGTAGATTAACTAAATTTTTTAGTTCTCCGGGGTTGATTTATAGTCCGCAGTTGGACTTCTATCCTTGCTTTTAATTCTAATGGAAGAAATGGTTTTACAATATAATCTGCCGCTCCTAAACTAAGTCCTATTAGCCTATTCTCACCCTCGCTTGCTCGCGTAACAATAATCACAGGTATAGTGTTTGTAATTTTTGAAGTTTTCAAAGCGGCAAGAAATTCAAAATGATTTGCTCCTGACATAACAATATCCATCAATATCAAATCAGGCTGTTTTTCCGCGACATATTCTAATAAATTATATCCTGGTTCCGTTGATAATTCCGTAGTTATCACTTCATAATCTTTTTCAAAAAATTTACATAGCGTTTCCTTTAATGGCTGCGATTCATCAATTA
>WQYZ01000134.1 GCA_009780985.1 Oscillospiraceae bacterium
AGGATTTCTGCGCTTTTTTGCCGTTGCTTAAAGGTCTCAAGGCGTTCAAATTTATTCCCGCACTCCAACGGGTTGTTGACTTTTTGTATCAAGCTGGCTAATTAATTCTTTTAACTCATAAGATATTTAACTAAAAAAGAAATAGAAAATTATATGAAATCAAAATTATTATCAGAACACCAAAAGGAATATATATATCTTTTTAATGTCCAATGGGATAGAGAAGAAGGCGGCGATTTAACTTTAGATTTTGCTTTATGTAACGATGAACTTTCACTTGACGAAAATATTAAAAAAATAGATTATTTATTTTCCAATACACAACTTTAGCACACATGAAGTGTTCCGCCATTTGGCTTTAGTCGACGGTTTAGTCGGTCAATAAACAATATCCGCTTTTAAACGGTGGTAGTTTATTGTAAATTGTGTTCAAATTGTAACAATTTATCACATTTTGGACATCTACATTTGATAAATACGATAGTTTTATCCTTAGTGTAAAGTACAGTAGAATAAACAGCATCTTTAGATATAGATTCCACATCTATAGACCCTTTTAATTCAGGTAATTTTTGTCTTAGGATTGCTTCCCATTTGAATACTTGCGTACAATAATCGCAAGTGTATTCTCCGGTTGCTTTTGCCATAATGTTTACCTCCTCATTTGTTATTTTATTATATTAATGTCATATCTTTTCGTAAAGTTTCACACCGCCGTTTCATTTTCCCTATTTTTTACATTATACCTCAAACGGTGAGTTTGGTCAATGCTTTTACAAAAGTTTTATATCTGAGTTGATGCAATCTCAAAAATGGCATAGCAAAGCAAGGCGGAGCCTAAAATTTTTTTAAAACCCGCCTAAAAAGGCTCATTCGCGCTCATTTCGCCGTTTCAGGCGGGCGCAAACGACAAAATTTAGGTTTTGTCGTAGTATTTGTCTAAAAACTCCTTGACGCGAGCGTAGTAAATTCGCAGAAATTTGGCAGAACCGGCACTCATGTAAGAGTAATAATTTTTACCCTCGGTGCGTTTGCGGTCAAGGAACTGATAGATAGAGTCGTTGAGCGGCTTGGTTTGGAGCAAACAGTCCATGACTTGAAACAAAGTCTTACGCAGGTGGGGAGAGCCCTGCTTGGAAATGGTTTCTTTGCCACGAAACTTGCCGGACTGATTTTCGACAGGCTCAAGTCCGAAAAAACGAACAATGGACGACTTTTTGGCGTAGAAATAGATGTCGCCGATTTCCGCCATGATTTGGGGACCGAGGATATCGCCGACGCCGCAGAAACCCATGGCAATATCGTATTCAGGCAACAATGCGGCAAGACGGTTCATTTCGGCAGCGACTGTGGCGAGAGTTTCGGAAACAGCGGTAACTTGGTTGATTGCCTGAGTGATGAGCAACTTGGTGATTTCATTTTTCGGAATCACGCTGACACGACCGCAGGAAGCGGCATAAACATCATCAGCTTTGCTCTGACTGAAATTATAGCCCGACCGCTTACACCATTTACGGTAGCGTTCTGCAAAAACTTTCGGCGTAAGAGAGCAAATACATTCACAATGCCAAAAATACAAACCAAAGTCAAGCCACTTTTCGTGCCCGTCACTCTTTCGCGGCGGAGAAGTAAACAATTCATTTACATTTGGGAAAGTCTGGTCAAACAATGAAATGAGATTGTTTTTCAACATGGTCTTGATTTTACCGTATTTGTTATACTGACGGCTGTAAGTTTTTAGCATGTGCCGGATATCTTCCGGCGGTATGTACTCCGATAGTTTCAGCCAGTTTGTCAGAGTATAGTTTGCGATTTTAATTGCGTCCGTGCTGTCATTCCGTGACTTGCGGATTGAGTTATTATCATATTTGTGCGTTAGCTGGGGATTTACTACGCTGACGAACAAACCTGCTCCGTGCAGGGCGTGGGCTATTGGCAAATGGTAACTGCCCGTGCTCTCCATCACTACTTTCGTCTCACCTTTCAGGCTTTTCAGTATTTCCGCCAACTTGCTGAGTTCACTGTCGGTGTGACTGACTTCAAACGGTGATGCCACTACTTCCTCCAAAGGTCGCATGATTGCCACCGTGCTTTTTCCTTTGGATACGTCGATTCCTACTGAGTTCATTATTTTTTACCTCCGTTATTGAATATGTGCAATTGGTTCCCATCGTTTTTCTCACTGCTTATTCAATCTGTTTGGTTACTCGAACGTTAGGATCGCTCCCGTGGTTCAACCTGCTCAAAACGAACGGCTACAATAAGAGGATGGGCTAACAGTCTTTTTAACGGACGTGATTAGTCCAAGAAAGGCATTGTCAGACCAATTACTCCTCTTATTATAGCTTAGGCAATGAAATAGAGCAAGTCGTAGCTGGCTACTGCGCCTTGCCCGTAAATATATTGTAACAGAAAGGTAAAATTTTATGAAACTGCAAAGGAGCGCGCCCGAAAAACAGGGAGTAAAATCACAGGTTATTGTCGATTTTTTAGATAAAATCAAAGAAGAAAAACACGAATTTCATTCGTTTATGCTGCTCAAAAACGGCAAAGTTATAAGCGAGTGCTGGTGGGAACCGTATGGACCGCAGTACAGGCACCAGATGTTTTCACTGAGCAAAAGTTTCACGTCCACGGCAATCGGACTCGCGGTAAACGAGGGACTTCTTACGGTCGATACTCTTGTCGCCGATATTTTCAAAAAGGAAATGGAAGAACTCGGTCCAAATGTAGATGAAAAGATGAAGAAAATGACCGTGAAAAACCTTTTGACTATGGGCACAGGCATGGAATATGAAAACTGGGGCGAAAACAACATAAAGGGCTTTTTATCTTCGCACATAAAAAACGAACCCGGCGGCGCGTTCTTTTACAACACTCTTGCGACATATATGCAGTCGGCGATTATTACAAGGCTTACGGGAAAGAAACTCGTTGATTATCTCAAACCCCGTCTGTTTGACCCGCTCGATATAGACCCATACTGGGAAGAAGATAATCAGGGGATAAATATGGGCGGCTTCGGACTTAACATAACGACAGAGGATATTGCGAAATTCGGTCAGTTATATTTACAGAAAGGCAGCTGGGACGGAAAACAGCTGGTTCCCGAAAGCTGGGTAAACGAAGCCACAGGCAAACAGATTGACAACAAGGGAAATGCTCTTAATTCTGACGACGATTGGAATCAGGGTTATGGTTATCAGTTCTGGATGTGCAAGCCGAAAGGAGTTTACAGAGGCGATGGAATGTACGGGCAATTTTGCATAGTCATGCCGAATGAAAACGCCGTTGTCGCAATCACAAGCAATGCAGATACAGCCAGAGTCATGAATATAATCTGGGATATGTTAATCCCCGCGCTCGGTGAAAACAACGAAACGTATGAAGATAAACCCGCACAGAACAGACTGTCAAGGGCGCAGAAAGGCTTGTCGCATTTGTGGGTCAATAACACCGCGCCGAATTTCCCTGCAATCCGAGGATTATATAAAGAAGAAACAGGCAATTCCGAACTTTCCGAAGTTTATATGGACTTCAACGCGACTGAGGGAGTTCTGATTTTAAATTACAATAATATGCGAAACATAAATAAAAAAGAATGCGTTTATAGATTTAAAAAAGGCGAATGGACAGATAACGCTTCGGAAATGTTTATGTGGGGTCCAAAATTTTTGCGCAGCAAGACTTACGGCGAATGGAAGCCCGACGAAAATATGTTTGAACTGTATATGTGGTTTTATGAAACCCCGATTAAAAATGGGCTTAAGCTAAAATTCAACCGGAGTAAAACTAAACTTACTGTTATATTCCATGAAAATTACAAGTTAGATTTTGAGCTTGTAAAAGGTTCGGATATATGCTTAACACAGTAAAGTATAAATCCCCGTTCGGGGCGATAACAATTCAGGAGAAAGACGGAGCAATCTTCCGTATTTGTCTGCCAAACGAAGAACCGAATACCGCAGAAAATCTGCCTGAACATACGACGGAATTGTTGAAAAATGCAAAAAAGCAGTTTGCGGAGTATTTCGGGGGTAAATGCAAAGTATTTGATTTACCTTTGAATTTTTACGGTTGTACGGAATTTATGAAATCTGTATATCAGGAGCTTTTGAAAATCCCATACGGCGAAATGGCTTCGTATAAGCAGATAGCCGGAAGAGTCGGCTGCCCGAAAGGATACAGAGCAGTCGGACTCGCGAACAACAAAAATCCTCTGCCGATTATTGTGCCGTGCCACAGGGTTATAGGCTCGGACGGAAGTATGACCGGTTACAGAGGCGGCATTGACATGAAGATAAAATTGTTGGAATTGGAGAGGAACAATTTTGTAGAATTTAAATTAAACGTATAAACATATAAAATTCACGGGCGACCCCATGGGGTCGCCCGTGAATTTGATGTCTGTAAATTTTTACAGAAAATTAAATTTACGGTGCGCCGAGGGCGTCGCACCCTACGAATATATGTTTTAGGTTATGTGAAACCCATTTTTAATACGCCGGAATCATTTCCAGAAATCCTTTCGTTTGTACGGCGTAAATCAGTCTGCGTTCGACTTCTTCCCAGTTGATAAGCCGCCACCATGCGTTTATGTAATCTGCCCTGTTATTCTGGTATTTCAGATAATACGCGTGTTCCCAGACGTCGCAGACCAGAACCGGAATTATCCCCCATTGCGTCAGGTTTTCATGCTTTTCAGCCTGCAGGATTTCAAGATGTTTGAAAAACGGATTATATCCCAATATACACCAGCCGGAACCCATTACCTGCGATGCGGCGTTTATGAACTGCTCTTTGAAACCGTCGAATGATTTAAAGTACGACGTTATGAGAGCGTTTGTGATATTTCCGGGATTTCCGCCATTATCGGGGCATGTCATTATTGTCCAGTATATGCTGTGCAGAATATGACCGGAACCATTAAACGCAAGTTGGCGTTCTATTAAATTTATTACGTCGTATGCTTTGCCGTCCCTCATTTTTTGTGCGTTAATTTCGGCTTGATTCAAGTCGTCCACATATTTTTTGTGATGCTTATCATGATGAATGGTAAGCGTTTTTTCGTCGATTACAGGTTCGAGAGCGTCGTAAGCGTACGGAAGCGCGGGAAGGGTGTGCTGTCCCAACGGCACAGGCGTTAAATTTAAAATTTGCATAAGTAATAAATCCCCCAAATTTTATTGATTTTTAATTTAAAATTATTATTATTTTATGAAAAAAACAGATTTTTGACACAATAAAAAATTTTTTAAAGAAATTTTGAAAAACCCCTTGACAAATAACTACATCTGTAGTATAATTAAACTACAGATGTAACGTTACATGCTAAAAACTTGGTTAATTAATGAATTTTCGGGGGGAATGTCACATGCGCGATAATAATATAAATAATGAGGCGAAAGAAAATAACAAATCAATGCACAGTATAACAGACGCCGAATGGAAAATCATGCGTATTTTATGGAGAAACAACGCAAGAGGTAAAATGACTTTCGGGGAAATACAGGAGGCATTGAAATCCGAAGTCTCTTGGAATGTAAACACAATAAGGACGCTTCTTTTGAGACTTGCCGAAAATAATGTCGTCGGAATGGAGAAGAGACCCGGGCAAAACAAAAACTATGAGTATTACGCTATAGCAAAAGAAGAAGACTGCGCTATTCAGGAGACGAAATCGCTTCTTGAACGGGTTTTCGGAGGCTCGACGTCGCTGTTATTCTCGACTTTGATAAAAAACGGCGGCATTTCACCCGAAGAACAGGAAGAAATTTTAAAAGTAATCGAATCTATGAAAACGGGGGGCGATAAAAAATGAACGCGGAAATAATTTTGATTTATATAGCCGTCATATCGGTTATGGCGATTTTTATTGCCCTGCTCACTTCACTGATTAAAAAAATTTTCGGAAGCAAACTGTCTCCTGTGTTTCACTATTATATCTGGCTTCTGTTTGTACTGCGATTAGTATTTCCCGTATTGCCTGAGAGCAATTTATCGGTGTATAATTTTGCGACCGGGATTTATAAAAATCTGAATTCTGCGGCTCAATACGAGTTCAAAGACAATGGGGTAAACAAAAATTTTGACATGTCTCAAATTGACGCCGATATACAAACTGCACAGCAAAATCAGACAGATACTTCAAACGGAAATCAAGCAAATTCAGACAGTTCTATACAGTCGAACTTGACAATTATAACAAATATACTGCTCATGATTTATTTTGCAGTTGCAATTTCGGGATTAACGGTGTATATCTACAGTTATATGAAATACAGACGCAGAATTATAAAAACATTTACTCTTGCGTCAGACAGAGAAATACTGCTTCTGGAAGATATAAAAAGGACTCTGAATATCAGAAAAAATATAAGACTTTATAAAGGCGGGGAATCGCTGTTAATCGGCGTATTCTCACCGGTTATAGTCCTTTCCGACAATTGTAATGAAAACGACAAAAGCGCGGTAATTGCCCATGAACTTACGCATTACAAAAGCAAAGACAATATTATAAACGTTATTTTGTCAGTTATAAAATGCGTTTACTGGTTCAACCCGTTCGTACACTATTTTATACGCAAAATAAAAGACGATATGGAACTCTTATGCGATATGAAATCTATAAAAAAATTAAACTACAGAAAGGATGAATATGCCATGATGTTATTTAATTCATCAAAGAAAAATAATAAAAATATTATAAAAAAACAAATTCCGTCGGGCGCGCTGGGTATGTCGTCAAGCGGCAGACAGCTTCTTTACAGACTGAAGTTCATTTCGAATTTTAAAAAACCCGGCAAAATCGCCTCGATTATCGCCACTGTTATTGTAATTGTGCTGCTTGTTACAACTTGTACAAATCCAATAGGCACGTCAGGTTTAAACAGCATAACTGTTTCGGATTACGCCGGAAATTTAGTAAGCTCTCTGAAAAATATAGATTCGTGCCTGCCTGATACATTCCAAGTAAATTTAAAACAGATAACATCGGCAGACGATTTGATAAACAAAATTAATGCAGATAATCCAAGTATAAAATTTTCAGGCACAGACAAACTCAAACGCGAACAGCTTGCATATATGACGAACTTTTTCTTGAATTTTCTCGGAATCAGCGCAAAACCGACTGAAAATAAACTTACGGTCTTGCCGATATTTATAGAAAAATCTATATATGAAAACACAGTCGAACCTGTAAAGGAAAAAGATATGTCGACTTATCGGAAATTAAACGCTTATTTCGCTCTTAAAGACCCGTCAGACCCGACATTGGATTCACAGGCAAGGCAGGAAATGCTTATAACTTATCCTATATGCAAATCCGTGCCGGTTTATGTATTTGACCAAAATTCAAGTGTAAGGGAGCAGCAGGCAATACTCGAATACTTAAATCAGTACACAAGTCTGACTGACGCGGATGTAATCAAAATGAACATACAGTACAAACTGTTTAATAACCTCACTCCGGATAATACAGCTCCAAATGCCCATGTGATTTCGATAAATTTGCTGGAAATTAATGACATAAATAACGGCGGCGTATATTCGGATTTTAATAAAGTTTCGGACTACGCAAAAGACAGCGTAAATAAATTGTACTCTTTCGGCATAATCACCGGCGCGTCCGGCAGTAAATTCTCTCCCGCGGGATTTGTCACTTCGGAAGAATCTGCGAATATTATAAACAATATAGTCTATGGACTGCTGATATATTAAAAATTTCAAATAAATGCTTGACATATTATTATAAATAATGTAAAATAATAATATAGAACGTAAAGGCTCAGGATTATGTAAATTTTCGCCGCATACCGGAGCGGGATATAAAAAAAGGGTCGTCAAATGTTCTAAACCCCTGCTTTTGCAGGGGTTTAATATTAGTCTGATATAAAAGCAGGTTTATAACTGTTCTGCGTTTTTTCGTTAAAATAAATTTGCAAATTAATTTAAACTGTGATATAATAAATAAAAAAGATTGTGAAAGCAGGTGATTTGCGTATGTTTAAAGCCGACCACCACATACATTCATACAAATCGTTCGACGCGGAACCGTCTGCAAGTATTGCGCAGATTCTGAAAACCGCCGCCGAAAAAAATATAAATCAAATAGCTCTATGCGACCATTACGACGTAAACTGGATTGTGAACGGCTCAAATCCCGATATTGATTTTCAGGATACGTTAAATCAAATCAAAGAAGCGAAAAAAAATCCCGACTTCTCCAGAACGGAATTTCTTCTCGGCATAGAACTCGGACAGCCTAATCAATGCCCGGAAAAAGCTGCCGAAGTGCTAACGAAAAACGATTTTGACTTTATCCTCTGCGCTCTGCACAATGCAAGAAACGAAGAAGATTTTTATTATATCGACTATAAAAGTACAGATATTCCGCATTTAACCGCAATGTTTGAAAGATATGCAAACGAACTGTGCGAACTCGCAGAGTGGGGAAATTTTCACTCGCTCGCGCATATAACATATCCGGTGCGATATTTTCTGACAAACGACATACATATCTCAATGAATAAATATAACGACTTATATAAAAAACTCTTTGAAATTATTATACGCCGAGGAATCGCGCTTGAAGTCAATACTTCGGGTTTGCGCAAGCAAATAAATGAGCCGTCGCCGTCGTTTGAACTCCTGCGGTTATACAAATCCGTCGGCGGCGAACTCATCACAGTCGGCTCAGATGCGCACAGTACGGCTGATATATTCAGCGGGATAGAGTATGCGTATGAACGTCTGTCAGAGATTGGATTTAAATATATAAGCGTAATAGGTAAAAAAGATAAAAAGTTGGTTCAAGTCAAAATAGAGAGGTGAGAAAACATGCAAAACAACAGCAACATATCAAAAGAAATCCTTGAAAAATTGGAACAGGACTGCCGTATTTCCCCCAAAAATCTGGCTCTTATGCTTGACAAAGAAGAAGGAGAAATAAAAGATATTATAGAAGACCTTGAAAAAGAGCGTATAATATTAGGCTATACGGCGGTTATCGACTGGGACAAGACGGATAAGGAGTACGTCACGGCGTTAATCGAGCTTAAAGTCGTGCCGCAGAGAGACGGCGGATTTGACAAAATCGCCGGACAAATCTATAATTACGACGAAGTGCAGACAGTTTATCTTATGAGCGGCGGATTTGACATCGCCGTGATTTTAGAGAGCAGAACCATGCGCGAAGTCGCGTATTTTGTTGCGGAAAAAATCGCCGTCATGGAAGGTATCGTCGCGACGGCAACGCATTTTGTTTTGAGAAAGTATAAGGAAAAAGGAGTTATATATTCTGAAGACGCACGAGCGGATACAAGAATTAATTTGTGTTAGTATTAATAGAAATTATTTTTGTAAATTTAAGGAGAATATATTAAATGATAGATTATGATAAATTTTTATCGCCGAGAATTAAATCCATACCGAAATCGGGAATACGAAAATTCTTTGATATTGCCGAAGAGATGAAAGACGTCGTATCCCTGACTGTTGGCGAGCCGGATTTTGACACCCCGTGGCATGTGAGAGAAGAAGCCATAGATTCGCTCAGAAAAGGCGAAACGCACTATACTTCAAACAGCGGGACTTTGGAACTGCGCGTCGAGATAGATAAATATCTGACAAGACGTTTTAATTTAAGCTATAACCCCAAAAATGAAATAATCGTGACAGTCGGAGGCAGCGAAGCGATTGATTTGGCAGTCAGAGCCGTGCTTTCCCCCGGAGATGAGGCTGTTGTTGTTTCCCCTGCGTTTGTCTGTTATGCTCCGCTTGTTTCGCTCGCAGGCGCAACGCCCGTGATTATACAAACAAAAATGGAGGATAACTTCAAACTCACGCCGGAGGCTCTCAGAGCCGCAATCACACCCAAAACAAAATTGCTGATACTGCCGTTTCCCAACAATCCCACAGGCGCGGTTATGGAAAAGTCAGACCTCGAAAAAATAGCCGGTATAATAAAAGACGCGAATATATTGGTTTTAGCCGACGAAATATACGCTGAACTGTCTTACGGATTTAAACATACTTCAATTGCAAATCTGCCGGATATGCGGGAGAGGACTATATTGGTCAGCGGATTTTCAAAAGCGTACGCAATGACGGGCTGGCGTTTGGGATATGTCTGCGCTCCCGAACCGTTAATGACGCAGATGTTCAAAATTCATCAGTACGCAATAATGTGCGCGCCGACTACAAGCCAGTCGGCGGGGATAAAAGCTCTGCGCGACGGCGACGGCGATATAGAATACATGAAAAGCGAATTCAATGGCAGGAGAAAGATAATATACTACGGATTAAAACAAATAGGCATAGAATGTTTCGAGCCGAAAGGCGCGTTTTACGTTTTCCCGAGCATACGGAAATTCGGACTTTCGAGCGAGGAATTCTGCGAAAAACTTTTGTATGAAGAAAAAGTCGCGATTGTACCGGGCAACGCGTTCGGGGAATCCGGCGAAGGATTTGCGAGAATATCATACGCGTATTCTGTGCCGAAAATTAATAAAGCGTTGGAAAAAATAGAAAAATTTGTGAAGAAAATAAAATAATATGTAGAGAATTTATATTTTATACGATAGCAAGGGGGAGAATTTATGACAGGAATAAACCAGATTATAAACGAAATAGAAATGCTTCCGTCAGAATACTTTCAGGATATAATGGATTTTATCGGTTATCTAAAATTAAAACATTTAAAGAGCATACCCGAAACAATGATTTTATCTGAAAAATCATTAGCCAAAGATTGGGATACGCCGGAGGAGGACAAGGCATGGGCAAATTTGTAAAAGGTGACATTGTAGTTTTAAGTTATCCTTTTTCGGATTTCTCAGGTACAAAGCGCCGTCCCGCCCTTGTTATCGCAGATTTGGACGGCGATGATGTTATCCTTTGCCAAATTATAAGTCAGGCGAAAAAAGATAGATACGCATTAAACCTTGAAGATACGGATTTTACAGACGGAAAACTGAATACCGCGAGCTTTGTCCGTCCGAATAAAATTTTTACTGCGGATTCCAATATAATTTTATATACCGCGTGTAAAATCAGCAGTGAAAAGACTGATATAGTTATAAACGCTATTTTTGATATTATAAATTTCAAAACGGAAAATAAACGAAAAGGTAAAATTATAATTTTAAACGGGGTGTCAAGTTCAGGTAAAACCACATTGGCAAAAATATTACAGGAGCGATTGACTGAACCTTTTTGGTATCTTGGTGGAGATGTTTTTATTGATATGATGCCTGATAAATTCTTTGATGATCATGCTGTAGGAAAAGCTATATCACATTTTCATCATGCAATTAAGAGTTTCTCAGATAGAGCGTTTAATACGATAGTTGACTGTCTTTTTGAAGAAATCGCTTGGCTGGAAGAATGCGTTGGATTACTTCACGATTACTCTGTGATGTTTGTTCATGTAACCTGTCCGTTGGAAGAACTCCGGCGCAAGGAAAAAGAACGCGGCGACCGCGGTATTGGACAGGCTGAAGCCCAGATACCGCTTTTAAATCCGAAAGATAATATCTACGATATAACCGTAGACACATTTGAAAATTCGAGCGAGGAATGCGCAGCAAAAATTGTAAAACTAATGGATTATCCTGAAAAGTGTACAGCGTTTGAAACTCTTTGGAAACAACGTTCAAAATAAGCATTATATTCGGTACGGTCTTTACATACGGCGCCCCTCCAAGGAGGGGAATAAGAAAAAACACCGGAAAAATTAGCCCAAATTCCCCTCCTTGGAGGGGTGTCAAGCGGCTTGTCCGCTTGACGGGGTGGTCTGTTTTCAATCGAAATAACTATATAAACTTCAAACTCATATTAATATAGAATAAATTATGATTATAACGACAAAAGCATACGCGAAAATAAATTTATATCTGAAAATTTTAGACAAACTCCCGAACGGCTATCACAACATTTTTACAATAATGCAGAGAATATCATTGCATGACGATATGAAAATAAATATAACTCCCGGTGAAAAAATCATAAAAATAACCTGCTCTGACGAAAGTATTGCAAACGAGGCAAATACGGCGTACAAAGCGGCTGATTTATTCTTGAAAAATTCTAATCTGCCGTATGATATTGACATAGAAATCGAAAAACATATTCCAAGTCAGGCGGGGCTTGGCGGAGGAAGTTCGGACGCGGCGGCGGTTCTGCTCGCCTTGAATCAATGGGTCGGGAATATCCTGCCGGAAGATATTTTAATGCAAATCGCGGCAAATATCGGCGCTGACGTGCCGTTTTTCGTGAAAAATACAAGCTGCGCAGTATGCGAGGGTATCGGGGAAATCGTCGCGCCGTTCGCGCTCGACCTGTCGGATTATAAAGTTTTAATCGTCAAACCCGCGTATAATATCTCGACAAAGCAGGCGTTTGAAGATTTTGATAAAGCCCGGTTAAGCCCCATTTTAAAAGGGGAATTGGACGCGGAACTTTTGAAAAATTTTAACGTCAAAAAGATATATAACGATTTTGCAAAACTCGCTTATTCACAAAACGAAAGTATAGAGGAAATACAAAAATTGATTCTGGACTACGGCGCGGTTTCGACTGAGCTTACGGGAAGCGGCTCGGCTCTGTTCGGGATTTTCGGCGATATAAAAAAAGCCGGACAATGCGCAGTCGGTTTGAAGCGTTTGGCGGACATAGCATTTTGCGGTATTTTCGATTTTGTATAAAAATAAGCGTTTTAT
>WQYZ01000135.1 GCA_009780985.1 Oscillospiraceae bacterium
AACGATTCCACATTCTTGACTATCCCTATAGAAACCGCCGCAAACGCTTTGGGTTGAGAGTGTCGCTTTTCTGCGGCTTACACAACTTTGAATTAGCCAGTTCTTAATTTCCGAACAAGTCTATTGTTATTCGCGTTGGCATAAATTCTGTCTGCGCCCGTTGACGCATAAAATCAATGGAATATGCCGTCTTTGTGCACTGGACATATCCAACATTTTTGTCGGCTGTAAATCAAATGCCTCAGTAATCTGTTGGCGCTGAAACTGGGGTATTTCTGTTTTTTAACTTTTCATATAAAAATCCGTAAAAAAACATATAATTTTTCAATGGATATTATTGTTTTATATTACTTTTTATGATATAATTAATTTATATTTAATGAATGAAGCAATCTATTATATTGAGAATAACCTGACTGAGAAAATAGACTGCAAGAAAACGGCACGTTAATCTATTGTTCCTCAGTAAACTCCAGCGGCTGTTTCTGTTTGTAACAGACATCAAGACTCAATTAATAAAAACGATGAAACTGCTTGCCGTAAGTAGGGCTAAAGAAAATAAATATCAGGAGAAACCAATGGAATATAAAGATAAGTTAAAAACAAAAAGACCTACTCTGATTCTTCATATCGGAACCTGTAAAACCGGAACCTCCGCATTGCAGATGTGCTTGGCAAAAAACCAAAAATTCCTCATAGAAAATAAAACCTGCTATTCGGAGTTTCATGAGTCGAACAATTTTCATCTGAACTTGACACTCGCGTTGATTAGGGAGTATTTTGAAAAAAACAATATACAAAACGGCTCGCCGGTTGATATACCGATTGGCAGTATACCGATAACATCGGCTTTATATTCACAGACGCCGGCGGATATTACAGACAGAATGAAGCATAGCTTTTATGAAAATAACTGCGATACGATGGTGATAAGCGACGAATGTCTTTTCGAATCAACAATATGGTGGATTTTCCCGCGCTCTCTAAATACCGAACATTTGCTGAATGGGCGAAGGAATTATATTATGAGATATTTTAAAGATGCGTTTAAAGAATTTGACATAAAAATCGTCTGTTACCTGAGACGTCAGGACGACTATATTGAATCGCTGTATAACCAATGGACTAAAGGCATGGACGCGGAATTATACAACGTTATTTTCAATAATCCTTCGTCTGATGGCAGTAAATACAAAATTGGCAAAGATAACGCCCCAAACATACATATGGCAAAGTTTGTAAACGGAATGTTGAATGTTGACTATTACGCCATTTTATCCGGTTGGGCTGAACTATACGGCAAAGAAAATATTATTGTCAGAACATATGAAAAAAGTCGTCTGCCAAAAGGCATCGAATACGATTTTTTCACAAACATACTGGGGGGTGACGACGATTCGCTTGCAAACATGAAGCTTTACGAAGAAGTAAATGCCAGTTTTAAAAAAGATATCATAGAATACAAAATGGCTGCGCGCTTGTTTGATCTGCCAAGTGAAATTTACGATTTGAACGACTCACCCGCACTCGCTTATCTTAGCCGGAACAATAAAAAGAACATACTGAAAGCGAAGCAGGCGGAGGAAATTCTTGAAAATTATAAAGAGAGCAACGAAAGAATAGCGACGGAGTACTTGCACAGAACGGACGGGGTGTTATTTTATGACAAGAAACGCGAAGAAAAAGACGATTATCAGGGTCTTTCAGTGCAGGCGGCGATTGATATTTCACGGGAATTGATCCTAAGACTCAAATAAAATTAACAAAACATGCCTTTAAAGCCGCATACAAATCATTTATAATAAATTTATATAAAATTTAAACGGGAGAATTAAACATATGGGTAAAGAAAAGAAAGTCACGTTCGCTTTATGTTTCGGCAACAGGGGATTTATGCCCGGAGAACTCATTTTAGAAGCTCGCAGGGAAATGGCTGAAGCTGTTGCTAAAGCGGGATATGATTATATAATCATGGACGAACAGGCTACAAGATACGGAGCGGTTGAGACACGCGACGAAGGCAGATTATATCATGACTGGCTGAAAAAACATGAGGGCGAATACATAGGCGTAATATTCTGCCAGCCCATATTTGTGGACGAAAACGGAGCAATCAACGCCCTTCGCGACGCCGGAGTGCCGATTTTAATTCAGGCGTACCCGGATGAAACAGGCAAGATGGATTTCCAGCACCGCCGCGACGCATATTGCGGCAAATTCAGCGTAACGGACGTTTTTACTCAATGTAAAGTGCCGTTTACAGTTATGAAACCGCACGTAGTACATCCGCTCAGTGATGATTTCGGGCAGAATCTGCGGGATTTTGCCGCGGTATGCCGCGTCGTAAACGGCATGAAACGGTTTACTATCGGCGCAATCGGGGCGCGAACCACGGCGTTCAAGACTGTGCGCTATGACGAGATTGCTTTGGAGAAATATGGTGTTACCGTAGAATCTTTCGATTTGTCCGAATTGATATTCAAAGTGCAGAATTTAAACGCGAAAGACGAAAGAGTGTCTGCAAAAATTATACGTTTGCAGAATTATACAAACTGTTCCGCAGTTCCGGACGAAAAAATGGCTATGCTCGCGAAAATTTCCGTAATTATTGACGAGTATATAGAAACATATCATTTAGACGCGATGACCCTGCGCTGCTGGAACGATATGGAAACAATTCTGCGCGTATGCCCGTGCGTATTATTGAGCGAATTAAACGACAGAGGAATAGTCGCTTCGTGTGAAATCGACTTGTGTTCGGCGATAACCATGCGTGCTGTTTCTTTGGCTTCGGAGCAGCCGACGACCGTGCTGGACTGGAATAACAATTACGGGGACGACGAAAATAAAGTCATATTGTTCCATTGCGGTCCTGTGGCTCAAAGTTTGATGACGGAAAAAGGGACTGTGACGGAGCATAAAATGTTTGCGAAAAATGATCCGGATTCGGGCTGGGGCTGTAATGAAGGGCGTATCAGGGCATTTCCCATGACTTTCGCGAACTGCCAGACAAAAGACGGCAAATTGATTGCATATGTCAGCGAAGGAGAGTTTACAGACGATTCTATTGAGGACGGCTTTTTCGGCTGCGGCGGTGTTGCGAAGATAAACGGTTTGCAGGATAAACTGATAAAATTAGCGCGCGGCGGCTTTAAACATCATACTTCGGTCGGCGTCGGGCATTTAAAAAATGTTATAGAAGAAGCATTTTGCACTTATTTAGGATACGATATGGTCTCTATTGGCTGAAACAGGCAATACTTTAGTTGTTCAGTTGTGTCTAGTGATAAATTAGCGAATTTATATAATTTTCAGGAGGTTATGATGAATGATATGCAAACAATAGCATTTGCAGGCGCTTTTTTAAAGTGGCAGGACGAGGTTCTGCTTATGCAACGAGGCAAGCATAAAAAATTAGGACCGGGGTTATGGGCAGGAATTGGCGGACACATAGAGCAATCAGAGATAAATTCTCCACTTACAGCGTGTCTGCGTGAAATAGAAGAAGAAACTGGTATTCAATTCATGCAAATCGAAAAATTACAATTACGATATTTTGCGCTACTCAAACATGACAATGCTTTGCACAGTATTTATTATTTTTCAGGTATATTGAAAGAAAAACCTAATCTTCGAGAAACGTCTGAAGGAAAGTTACATTGGATAAAGCTAAAAGACGGGATAAATTTGGATATGGCAACTTTTATGAAGTCTTTTTATCTACATTGGATAAATAATATATCTGATACTTCATTACATTGTTTTTTGGATTCAAATATTCATTTGTTAACGTAACTTCGCAAATTAAGCATTTTCTTCAAAAAATATCTACGAAACGGAGGGAAATTTATGCGATTGGCAGGATTGGATATAGGCACTTCGGGCTGTAAAATAACGGTTCTTGAGCAAAACGGAATGGTATCAGGCAGATTTTATCAGGATTATCCGGTTTCCCGCACTTCATCTGAACATGAAATAGACGCGGCGCAAATCTGGCTGGCGGTTGTGGACATTCTGACAAAAGCCGCCGCAGAGTATAAAGACATCGCGGGTATCGGCGTAACAAGTTTCGGGGAGACATTTGTTCTGCTTGACGAAAATGACCGCCCGGTCTGTAATTCTATGCTCTATACAGACCCGCGCGGCGAAGAAGAATGTCAGCATCTATCAGATATTATAGGCAAAGAAAATATATCGCGAATCACCGGATTAAATCCCCATTCAATGTACAGTCTTCCTAAGCTGATGTGGCTCAAAAATAACAAGCCGGAATTATATAAAAAAACGTCGAAAATACTGCTGATAGGCGACTATATTGTTTATATGCTCACCAGAAAAACACAGATTGATTATTCGCTTGCTTCGCGGACAATGGCTTTTGATATAAATAATCTCGAATGGAGCAAAGATATGATGAATGCCGCAGGAATAGACGTTTCGTTATTTTCAAAACCTGTGGCTATAGGGACAAACGCGGGGACAATACCTAGAGACCTTGCTGGGAAATTGGGATTTACAAACGATGTTTTAATAGCGTCCTGCGGTCACGACCAAGTGGCGGCGGCTGTAGGCTGCGGGGTATTTTACGGACATACGGCGGTTGACGGAGCGGGAAGCGTCCAATGCGTAACCCCTGTATTTTCGCGCGAATATATAAACGATGCTCTTGTAAACGGAAATTACGCCGTCGTTCCGTATATCGAAACGGGTAAATATGTATGCTATGCATTTTCTTTCACAGGCGGCGCACTATTGAAATGGTTTACAGACAAATTCACGGGCGGCGCATATCCCGAAGAAAATATATTTATGTCCGAACCGACGGGAATATTGGCGTTGCCGCATTTTTCGGGAGCGGCTACCCCGTATATGGATTCGGGTTCAAAAGGGGCTATCGTGGGACTTACTCTGACTCACACACAGAAAGATATATTTTACGCGCTTATGGAAGGCGTATGTTATGAAATGCGTCTGAATATAGATTGCCTGAACGGCGCAGGGATAAAATTCGAGCGTCTTCGCGCGGCAGGAGGCGGCGCAAACAGCGGAGTCTGGATGCAGATGAAAGCGGACGTTCTGAATATGCCTGTCACTGCGCTTCAATCCGCGGAAGCCGGGGCAGTCGGCAGCGCGATGATGACCGGAGTTGCCGTTGGCTTATTTGACGATTTGCGTTCCGCCGCAAAAATTTTCGTGCAGGAAAAAGAAACGTATTATCCCCGTGCGGAAATGCATGAAAAATATAATGAAATATACGAGAGATATAAAAAACTGTATTCGGCGGTACGTCCGCTTATGTGAAAAATATAAAATATGAGGAGAAAATTGTATGGGTATAATCCGGGATGTTTCGCAGACAAAAGAAATATACACAAAAGCAGGTAAAAATGGCTGGGTGATTCCATGTTTCTGCTCTGAAAATCTCACTACTACGGAAGCCGTTTTAAGCGCGGCGGAAGAATTCAGGACAGAACGCGGATTGTATAATCTTCCGGTGATTATGGCTATTACCTGTCTGTATCCGCACCGCAGTCAGGCAGTGAACTATACGCGCACAAAACGCTGGGATACGGGACTTAAACTTTTCACTGAAGATATAAAGATACTCTGCGAAAACGGCGGTCCTTTTGAAAATTTAGACGTAATGATTCACTTAGACCATATCCAGCACGATTTGGACGCGGAATTGTTAGAGGGGGATTTACGGGATTACGCGTCTGTTATGTATGACGCTTCTTCACTGCCTTTGGAACAGAATATTGAAAAAACCGCCGCTTTTGCAAAAGAGCGCGGCAGCCGTATTGTAGTCGAAGGAGCGTGCGACGAGATTATGGACGCGTGCGGCGGAAATCACAGCGATTTGACAACCCCTGAGCAGGCTCTGCGTTACTGGAAAGAAACCGGCGCGGACTTGATTGTGTGCAATCTGGGCACCGAGCACCGAGCATCGGGAAAAGATTTACAGTATCACGGCGATGTGAGCAGGCAAATAAAACAGAAGATAGGCAGCCGGATTGTGCTTCACGGTACGTCGTCTGTGTCAAACGAACAGATTAGAAATCTGTATGATGACGGGATATGCAAAGTAAACATATGGACGGCGTTGGAACGCGATTCGTCGCCGGTTTTGTTTGCGGATATGGCGCGCCATGCCGGAGAAGTTGCCGACGCAGCCACTTTGGCAAATCTGACGTCTGAGGGAATACTCGGAGAAAAAACAAATCATAATGCAAAACCTCAAATGAATCTGAACCGTTTCACTGCGCTGTACCGTCAAAATATAATATTCGATAAAATGAAGTCCATCGCGAAAGAATATTTTCAAATGTGGTATATATAAAATATATAAAACTATTTTTAGCATAATTTAAATTAATAAATAAGGAGAAAAAACATGAAAAAAATCGCATTTATCGGCGCGGGTTCGTTTGGATTTACCCGCACACTCGTAAAGGACATATTATCGTTCCCCGCTTTTTCAGACGCGCATATCTCTCTCATGGATATAAATCAGGAAAGGCTTGATTATATCGAAAAAGCGGTAAACAAAATAGTCAGGGCAGGAAATTATCCGGCAAAAGTCACCGCTACCACAAACCGAGCCGCCGCGCTCGAGGGCGCGGACGGCGTACTTATCACGATTCTCAGCGGAGGAGTGAATATATGGCGGCACGATATCGAAATACCCAAAAAATACGGGATTGATACTAACGTAGGCGATACGCGCGGTCCTTCCGGCATATTCAGATATTTGCGCACTGCGCCCGTAATGCTCGATATCTGCCGGGATATCTACAAATACGCGCCTAAAGCCGTAGTTCTCAACTATACAAACCCGATGGCAATGCTCTGTCAGACAATACAAAGCGAAATTCCCGAACTGACAATAACGGGGCTGTGTCATTCCGTTCAGGGAACGGCGCATATGCTCGCGCATTGGATCGGCGCGGAAATGAAAGACGTCACATACACCTGCGCGGGAATAAATCATCAGGCATTTTATCTTGATTTCAATGTGAACGGCAAAGACGCATATCCCGCTTTGAAAAAAGCGATTGAAAACCCCGAAATCTATAACGAAGAAATCGTACGCAACGAGATGTTCAAACATCTCGGCTATTACGTGACGGAATCGTCCGGACACAATTCCGAATATAATGCGTGGTTCAGAAAACGCCCGGATTTAATAGAAAAATACTGCACACACGGCACAGGCTGGAATCCCGGCGTATATGCGTACATTTTAGACGAATATCTAAGACGCGAGGACAACTGGAAAACCGACATAGAAAACTGGCTTGAACAGCCGGATACTGATATATCCCGCGGGCAGGAATATGCGGCGTATATATTCAATGCAATATTCGGCGACAATACGACATTTGAATTTAACGGAAATGTTCTCAACGACAAATTTATTGACAACCTCCCCGAAAATTGCTGTGTTGAAGTGCCTGTGATAGCTTCCAAAGCAGGGCTTAGACCGATGCGCGCCGGAAAATTGCCGCCGCAATGCGCTCTGTTAGTCAACACGTCGGCGCAGATTGAGACGCTTGCCGTTCAAGGCAGTATTGAAGGCGACAAAGAAAAGATAGTCCACGCCGTTATGTATGATCCTTTGTCAGCGGCAGTCTGTTCAATGCAGGAAATCCGAGATATGGTAAACGAAATGTTCGAGAAGAACAAAGAATATCTGCCACAGTTTAAGATATAGCTGATATACGTATTTTTATACAATGCATTGAAAAGGAGCTGTAGATTATGATTTTAAAGACAAATGTGCCGGAAAATTTAGGTATTCCGTCAGAAGCTGTTTTAAGATTTTTGGAACATCTCGAACAAAGAAAAATATGCCTGCACAGTTTTATGGTTCTGCGGCACGGCGAAATCGCCACAGAAGGATATTATCCCCCGTTTAAGGCTGACACTATTCACAGAATGTATTCCATAAGTAAAACTTTCGTATCCGTGGCAATAGGTTTTCTGATTGACGAGGGAAAAGTAAAATTAGACGATAAAGTAACGGATTTTTTCCCGGAATATAAAACCGAGAATATTCACGAATATATCGCAAACGCGACAGTGCGGGATTTGCTTATGATGTCTACGCCATATGAGTATTCGGCATATTCGGAAGAAGAAAATTGGGTGCGGGCTTTTTTTCACGGAACTGCGTCTCACAAAAGCGGCGCTCTCTTTATATACGACACAGGGGGAACTGTTATGCTCACCGGTATCGCAGAGAAACTGACAGGCAAAAATCTGCTTGATTATCTGCGTCCGAAACTGCTTGATCACATAGGATTTTCAAAAGAGGCATGGTGCGTGGAACGTCCCGAGGGCGGCGCATGGGGCGGTTCGGGAGTTGAATGTTCGACGCATGATTTGGCTAAATTCGGGCTGTTTTTGCTTAATAAAGGCAGATGCGGCGATAAACAGCTATTGTCGGAAGATTATGTTAATCAGGCGACATCGGCTCAGATAGACAACAGAATATCAACCGGCGACCCTGAATTTCAATTCGGATATGGTTATCAGATATGGCACACGAGAAACGGCGGGTTTGCATTGTACGGAATGGGAAGCCAGTTGTGCGTTTGCGTGCCCGATAAAGATCTGATGCTGGTTACCACCGCAGACACTCAAATTATCCCGCACGGGAGCGATATTATTTTAGACGCTTTCTGGAACGACGTTTACCCGTATGTAACAGACAAAAATAAAAATGATAAAGACGAAAAATTGCCGGAAAACAAAAAGACATATGAAAAACTGAAAAATAAGTTCGGCAATCTTGAGTTTATATCCGTTGACGGAAAGCCCACGTCCCACAAATCTCATGAATTATACAGCGGCAAAAAATATCCGCTTGGCAAAAACCGCATGAATATATCGGAGGTGCAGTTTATTTTTGACGGCGACAGATATGATAAAGCCGTTATGAAATATACAAACGCGACGGGAAACCATGAAATACAGTTCGGCATTTGCCGGTATGAAACGGGAGAATTTCCTGAAACGCACTATTTCGGCAGAAAGATAGGCGTTCCCAAAGGCTGCGGCTACAGATATAAAGCGTCGGGCGCATGGTTTGACGACGAAACGCTGATAATTTATTTATATATTATAGACGATTATTTTGGGACATTGAAAATTAACGTAAGGTTTAGCGGCGACGGCAAAGGGATAACCCTGTTTATGAGCAAATCCGCCGAGTGGTTTTTAGACGAATATTATGGAATTGCCGAGACTGATTATAGTAATCTGATTTAAGTGAGAGGAATGTATATTATATGGCAAAATCGCTTGTTCTGGCTGAAAAGCCGTCGGTGGCAAAAGAGATTGCGAAAGTTCTCGGATGCCGCCGTAATGAAAACGGTTATATATCTGGAGACAAATATATAGTCACATGGGCTCTCGGACATCTCGTAACACTCGCCGACCCTGAGAGTTACGGAGAGCAGTACAAGACATGGAATCTTGAATCCCTGCCGATACTGCCCTCGGGAATGCAGCTTGTGGTAATAAAAGAAAGTTCAAGGCAATTTAAAATTGTAAAATCGCTGTTGGACCGATCGGATGTTTCAGATATTATCGTCGCCACCGACGCGGGGCGCGAGGGCGAACTCGTCGCGAGGTGGATTCTTATCAAAGCGGGGTGCAAAAAGCCGGCAAAACGTCTGTGGATATCGTCACAGACTGATAAAGCCATACGCGACGGGTTTTCGTCTTTAAAGCCATCAGTCAATTATGACAATCTGTTTTTGTCGGCTAAGGCGCGGGCAGAGGCAGACTGGTTAGTTGGGTTCAATGTCACCCGCGCCCTTACGTGCAAGCATAACGCGCAGCTCTCGGCAGGGCGCGTACAGACGCCGACGCTTGCCCTGATAGTCGCAAGGGAACAGGAAATCAAAAGTTTTGCGCCTAAAGAATATTTTACCGTTAGAGCTAAGTTTGACGGTTTCTCAGCCGTCTGGAAAGGCAAAGACGGACAGTCCCGAATATTTGACAGGATGTCAGCCGAGAAAATTTTGGCAGGAATTGCCGGGAAACCCGCAGCCGTTTCAGAAATCGCAAAACAATATAAGTCCAAATCGCCCCCCGCCGCCTATGACCTGACGGAACTGCAGCGGGACGCGAATAAAAAATATGCGTATTCCGCAAAAGAGACGCTTTCTCTTATGCAATCGCTTTATGAGCGTCATAAAATAGTCACTTATCCCCGCACCGATTCGCGTTATGTAACCGACGACATTGTCGCGACTTTACCTGACCGTTTAAGGGGCATTGCAGTAGGAAATTATGCGTCAGCGGCGAAGAATCTTTTGAAAAGTCCGCTGTCAACCCGTTATCTCGTAAACAATAAATTAGTCACTGATCACCATGCCATTATTCCGACGGAAGAACCTGTAAATCTTTCAGCTCTGTCGCCGGAAGAACGCAATATTTTTGATTTGGTTGTAAAACGTTTTATAGCGGTGCTCTCGCCTGCATTCGAGTATGAGGAAACAAAACTTACAGTCAAAATCGGTCAGGAGAATTTCTATGCAAAAGGCAAAATTGTGAAATCTGCAGGCTGGAAATCGGTATACGACGGAACAATGGCTGACGAGGATAATGATGTCGAAGAAGACGAAACAGAATCCGAACAAACCCTGCCTCCGATAAAACAGGGCGATAAACTCAACGTAAAGTCGTGCAATATAGAGACCGGAAAAACAAAACCGCCGCCGCGGTATACTGAAGCGACCCTGCTATCCGCCATGGAAAATCCGTCGGGACAGATTCAGGATAAGACCCTGCGCGACGTGATTCAAAATACAAGCGGATTGGGAACTCCGGCTACGCGCGCGGATATCATCGAAAAGTTATTTTCGTCTTTCTATGTGGAACGCCGGGGCAAAGAGATTGTCCCCACTTCAAAAGGAATCCAGTTGATTTCGATTGTCCCGCCGGACTTGAAATCAGCCGAGCTCACCGCAAAGTGGGAACAACAGTTGAATCTTATAGGCAAAGGCATGGCTCGCAGCGAAAATTTCATTGCGGAAATGAAAAAATACTCGACAAATCTTGTTTCGATGGTTGCAGGCAGCAGCGCAAAATACACGCATGACAATATCACAAGGCAGAAATGCCCTGAATGCGGGAAATATCTGCTTGAAGTAACCGGCAAAAAAGGGAAGATGCTCGTATGTTCGGACCGCGAATGCGGGTATCGGAAGAACACCGTTGTCGAAACCAATGCGAGATGTCCCAACTGCCACAAAAAGCTGCAGATACGCGGCGACGGCGAGGATCGTATATTTGCGTGCATGTGCGGGTACAGGGAAAAAGTGTCCGATTTTGAAAAACGCCGCGCCGAAATGGGAGCGAGTAAGGCAGAGGTTAAAAAATATCTTGAATCGCAGGAGAATCAAGAAAAATCAGGTCAGGGAAACACGGCTCTGGCTGAACAGTTGGCGAAATGGATGGAGCAAAACGGCTGGAATGATGAAAAATAATTATAGGACACAAAACTATTTTAATCCGCCAACCCCAAACATATAACCGAAACGATATTGCCCTTTTTTCGGCTCTCCGTCGATAAACTGCACTGCAGTCCAATAGTCTTTGGGGTAGGGTATTTCAACGCCGTCGCTCAATATTTTGTCGCGGGTGAATACATATGCGTCAAAAGTATCTCCGCCGAAACTCTCCTCTCCGCTGTAGATACCGCGTCCGATATTTACTGTCGGAATATCATAATAATATAAAAAGTTTTGTTCCCAGTCCTTATCCGGCAAAGGCGTATTCGGCTTGAAAAATTTCCCTATGATAAGCAACTGATAATAATCGTCTATAAATTGACCGTGGCGAGTTTCAAGCATACAGTAATCGGTTATATCCGTCGCATATTTTTCCGTAAGCGGATCGAGAAACTTCGAAAGCCGTTCAATGGCTTCTTCTACCTGATAACCGCCGATCCCTGCTCTTTTACAGTCAATACCTATGAACCGCCGATTCCCGACATTTTTATACTCGAACTTTTCGCGGATTAGCCTTATCCCTCGCTCATTTTCCATAACTTCGTGTGACATATTAAATCCTCCTTGAATTACTATATTAATTGTTATAGGGTCGAAGCGCTTGAGTTTATCGCCGTGCTTCTTCACAATCGATGGCGGAATCCCGTGAAAACGAGTGAACGCTTTTGAAAAACTTTCCGATGTGTCGTACTGATACCGCATAGCTACGTCGATTACTTTGCTGTTCGTAAGCAGTAATTCCCGCCCGGCTAAACTCAGGCGTCTATTCCGGATATAGTCGCCTATGGTTATACCGGTAACAAAATTGAAAACACGTTGAAAATGAGAATTGGACATGAATACTTGATTTGATACATCCTCAACGCTTATTTCATTGGTCAGATTGTTTTCCATATAGCTGATTGCCTTTGTTAAGCTTTGTTTCCATTCCATGATTGTTCCCTCCTGTTATAAGTATATTATATAGATTCAAATCAGAAAAGTCATGTCAAAAAACGCTTTTCTTTGTCCGCTCGTCATTGCTTATATAAGTTCACCAAGAATTATTAAATAATTAATTTAGATGATAACATTATTTATGCGCTCTCTGAAAAAACTCTAATCCGGTACTGCTCCCACTCTGAATTTATGCGCTATATCCCCTC
>WQYZ01000136.1 GCA_009780985.1 Oscillospiraceae bacterium
CGCGCCGTATTTCACGGGCGGCGAATTTCCCGCAGTCGTCGGCAATATATCTGATATTCGCACTCTCAAGCCCTGACAGTTCGGCGTTGCGTTTCGCCATGTTTATCATATTTTTCTGTGCGTCTACATGGCAGACACTCGCTCCCGCCCTTGCGCACGCAAGCGTGGCTCCGCCTGTGTACGCGAAAAGATTAAGCACCTCGTAGGGGCGACCCTTGCGGTCGCCCGTATATACGTATACGGGATTTGATTTAGGGGCGACAGGCTGAGCGCGCTCAGCAGGGGTCGCCCCTACCAATATATCGTGCATAAAGTTCCAGTTTGCCGCCTGCTCCGGGAATATTCCCATATGTTTGAACCCCATCGGCGACACTTCGAAACTTAAATCGAGCGGCTTGTATTTTATAATCCATTTTTCCGGCAGTCTTTTCATAAAGTCCCACGAGCCGCCGCCGCTGTTTGAGCGTTTATAAACCGCGTCGGCTTTATTCCACAAGTCGCTTGTTTTCCGCGACCATATAACCTGCGGATCGGGGCGTATAAGTATATATTTTCCCCAACATTCTAATCTGTCTCCGTCCGACGTGTCGATTAGCGCATAATCTTCCCATTTTTTTTCGTATATCATAATAACTCTATAATTTTTCCAATATAACTTTCTCTATTTCTTTCGCGTATCCTGTTATAGTATCGTGATTTTCGCCCTCAATCATAATCCTTATAAGCGGTTCCGTTCCGGACGGACGGAGTAAAACCCGCCCGTTGCCGTCCAATAGTCCTTGTATTCTCTCCACTGCTTCCTGTACTGATTCATCTGACATTATTTCTTTTTTCTTATCGTTAGCGACCTTAACGCCTAACAAAACCTGCGGGTATGACTTCATGACGTTAAAAATTTCCGACGCTTTCTTTTCTGATTTTCTCAATATATCGAGAATCAGTACAGCGGTTATCTGTCCGTCCCCGGTCGTTGCGTAATCTGTGACTATTATATGTCCCGACTGCTCCCCGCCGATGCTTATATCTTTTTCAAGCATACGCTCTAAAACAAATCTGTCGCCGACATCTGTCTGCTCGACGCTTATTCCTCTGCTTTCGCAGAATTTATGCAGTCCTATATTCGACAGTTTTGTCACTGCGACGGCATTGTTTTTTAATCTGCCGTCTTTTTTCATTTCCTCCGCGAGAATACAGATGATTTTATCTCCGTCTATAAGTTCGCCGGTTTCGTCAATCGCAAGACATCTGTCAGCGTCTCCGTCGAAAGCGAACCCTATGTCGAATCCTCCCATTTTCATGCGTTTCTTAATTCCGTCCAAATGTGTTGAACCGCATTTATCATTTATATTTAATCCATTATGGTCCGAATTGATTATACTGTAAGAAATTTTTTCGCCGTCAAAAATCTTTGCCGCAGTTTCGGAAGCTGAACCGTTTGCACAGTCTACTAATATTTTAACGCTGTTTTTACTGTATATTATCTTGTTTATTTCCGACACATGATTTATATATTTTTCTATAATTCCGGCATTTGTTTTTACAGTTCCGATGTGTTCGCCGGTTTTCAGTTTTATGTCTTTGTAATTGTCGATTGCGTATTCTATTTTTTCTTCAAGTTCATCCGAAAGTTTGAATCCCTGCGAGTTGAATATTTTTATCCCGTTGTCATACGCGTGGTTATGCGACGCTGAAATCATAATCCCTGCGTCGAATCCGCACTCTTTCACAAGATACGCTATAGCGGGCGTCGGGACGATTCCCGCTACAACAACGTCGCAACCTCCCGCACATATTCCAGCCGCAATCGCGGCTTCAAACATATCGCCGGATATTCTTGTGTCTTTGCCGATTATAATTTTCGGCTTTCTGTTTATATTATTTATGTTATTTATATTTTCACTCAGAACGTCTGACGCCGCAAGCCCTATTTTATATGCTAAAGCCGCCGTCAGCTCATTCTCTTTATTAGCTGTTCCCCTTACGCCGTCGGTACCGAAATATTTTCCCATTATTTTTTTATATTGCCTCCAACTTTGTCAAATTTTTTTATTTTATATTTTATAAGTTATTAATCCCTATCAATAAATCGCAGCGCCTTAATTATCCTCAAAATCTGTTATCTCATCCATAAGTTTGTAAGCATCGCTGTATTCATAAGAAATAAGCTCGATTGACACGCACCTTGACTCCGGCTTACCATCATTATAAAAGCCGGCGTCATTCGCCGCATCTTCTAACGCTACTAATTTTATCTTCGCCCGTATAATAGGGGATTTATCATTATCAAAATTATACGCATTTACATTCAGTATGTACTCTGTTCCCGGTACAAATTTGTCAATTTCGTATAAATCATTTTCATTAAACTGCTTAACGCGCAACGGATAAGCGTCAACATATCCCGCAAATGCTAATTGCATATCGTAGCTGGAAACTCCCATACGCGCTAACCGCACATATTCGTTTTCAGAAACCACTTTGATTATGCCGTCAAATTCCAAATACAAAACCAAGCCGCAGGCTGAAATTTTGTCGGCTGTGTTCAATTCGTTCTGCATTGCGCCTTGAGGCATCATTAATCTGACTTCGTTCAATTTCAGTTGCTCAAGCGTGTACTCAGTATCATCGTCATAATATATGGGTTCGTTCATATCTACGCTATCGTCAAAAAGATACGCGCTTATTTTCAGAGCGTCTTTTATACTGTAGCTGTAATTCATGTCCGGATCTGCGCACGAACTAAGATTCAGCAAAATTAATCCCGCAAACAAGGCGATTACTATCTTTTTCATTTTCGATTTCTCCAAATAATAAACGTCATCTCTAATTTTTCTCCCCGTCGTCAAGCAGTGAAATCTGCGACAGGTAATTATTTTGTTTATATTCCATTTTAAGATGTTCATACGCGCCGCGCGTCGCGCACCTACCGCGAGGCGTGCGGTTCAGAAACCCCACCTGCATTAAAAACGGCTCGTACACATCCTCAAGCGTTACAGATTCTTCGTTGATTGTCGCCGCTAAAGTGTCAAGACCGACAGGACCGCCGTCGAAAAATTTTATGATTGCCTCAAGCATACGCCTGTCTGTGGAATCAAGACCGAGTTTGTCTATTTCAAGCATATTCAACGCTTTGTCGGCAATATCGCCGTTTATAACCCCGCCGCCCCTGACCTGCGCGAAGTCGCGCACTCTTTTTAATATTCTGTTTGCGATACGCGGCGTGCCTCTTGAACGCGAGGCGATTTCAACCGCTCCGCTCTCGTCTATTTCAACGCCGAGAATCGCCGCGCTCCGTTTTACTATTGTCGCAAGCTGTTCATGTGTGTATAAATCGAGGCGTAAAATCACTCCGAATCTGTCGCGCAGAGGAGCGGTCAGCTGTCCCGCTCTTGTTGTCGCGCCGACAAGGGTAAATTTGGGCAAATCAAGTCTTATGCTTCTTGCGGACGGACCTTTGCCTATGATAAAATCATAAACAAAATCTTCCATCGACGGATATAAAACTTCTTCGATAACCCTTGAAAGCCTGTGAATTTCGTCGATAAACAAAACGTCGCCGTCTGTTAAACCTGTCAGAATCGCAACTAAATCGCCCTGTTTCTCAATCGCAGGTCCAGAAGTTACTCTTAAATTTACTCCCATTTCTTCGGCGATTATTGCGGCAAGAGTAGTTTTGCCGAGCCCGGGAGGACCGTATAATAAAACGTGGTCCAAAGTTTCGTTACGCGCTTTTGCCGCGTCGATAAAAATCTTCAGCTGGTCTTTGACTTTATCCTGCCCGATATATTCTTTTAGATTTTTAGGTCTCAGCGAACCTTCCGAATTGCTGTCGTCGTCGTGATATTTTGTCGAGACGATTCTGGTTTCTTCATCGTCGTATTCGTTATATTCGCTTTTATAATCTTCAAAATTTTTATAGGCGTTTGTTTCTGTCATTTCAATATTGTCTGCATTATCATTATATTCAGTTTTTTTATTTTTTTTCATAATCAAATTTTATCCTATCTTAATCTAACTTATTCTGTTCATCAAGAATCTTTGTGCAAAAATCCTTACTGTTCATATATAATCACCATATCCTTTTCGATTTTTTGCTTAAAACTCGGATATCCGCTATATTCCTCATTTTCCGCAAGACTTGAAGAAGTCAACAAGTCAACGCTTTTGTCAAAGTTTTCCTGTAAATCGCCGAGCATACTTGCAAATTTCAAGCCGCGCAATCTTCCTTTATCTATAACGAAATCAAGGTCGCTTGTACTGTTTGCCTCTCCTCTGGCATATGAACCGAATAGAAAAACGCGGTCAACATCATATTTTATCGCAATCGGAGCAACAATATGCTTTATTTCTTCAATAGAATATATTCTGTCAGACATGCCCTGCGGCATTTTGTAATCCTCCTAAATAAATTAATCCCCCTTTTTCCATATTTCATTATCGTAAATTAACGGTATTATTGTAGCATGAGGAATTCTTTCATGCAGCTCTTTGTTTGAATAAGATATACCGTCAATAATCGAATATATAACATTTATTACGCCGCCGTGCGTAACAAGAATAATATTTTTATTATCTTTTAGAATTATTTCTGAAAATTTCTTCCAAGCCGTTTTTATTCGTTCATAAAAAATATGCGGACTTTCTCCCTGCGGATATGCCTCGTCCCATTCCAATGTGTTCCAAAATAATCCCGGATACTTTTCATTTGCAATATCGTTTGGCATACCTGCAAATACTCCGTTATTTGTCTCGCGAAACTCAGGTTTAAATTCTACTTTCAAATTTAACACAGCAGAAATCGGCGTTATTGTTTCTACGGCTCTTGGCAGGTCGCTTGAAAATAATCGTTTAACTTTCAATTCATTTTTATTTTCTTTAATATAATTGACTAATTTTTTCACTTGTAAGCTTCCTTCTTCGGTCAGACCTGAATTACTCCAACCGCCGCGAACAGTATCATCGTCTTTTCCATGCCTTATCAGATAACATATCACACTTTGTCCCATTCCTTTTCCATAAAAACCGCCCCGCTTCCGAGATTTTTATAACCGCACTTTCTGTACAATGCGAGTGCCGAAATATTATCATCACCGGTATAAAGCCGCATACCTATCGCGCCTGCCTTCCTCGAAGCCTCTTCGGCTCGCATCATAAGAGAAAACGCTATACCCAACCTCCTGTATTCCGGTCGCGTCCAAAGTTCGTCTATAAAGAAATACCCCGGAAATTTCGGACTACCGACTTTGGGAATATACACTGCAGAAACATATCCCACGAATTTGTTTCCTACTTTTGCGGCGAAAATATGCAGATTTTCATTCGCAAGCGTTTTAAATGTTTCGACGTATTTTCGTGACAGTGCAAGTTCTTCCGCCGTTTTCTCACGACCGTTTTTTCGTATGAAGGTCAAATCTTCGAACATGAAATAATTATCTTTATCAATTTTTTCAATAGTAAAATCCATGCTGATTCTCCCCCTTTTCTAAAATTTCCAAATATTTGCTTAATTCGACATTTTAACAGTTCTTTGTAGGGGTGAAAGGAATTAATATTTAAAGTCAAACCCTAACAAATTCACTTCTTTATTATTTTCGTTTTTGTACAATTCTTTGCGAACAGTTATCATGCTTAAATTTGTATATCCAAGCCGAAAGTAAAGTTTTAATGCTTCTATATTACGCATAACCACATCAATACAAACAGCGTCGTAATCTTTATTTTTTGCTATTATTTCTTCAGCAAGTTTTATCGCTTGTGAGGCTATTCCCTCACCCCTGCGTTCTTTATCAACATATATATCCTCAATCCACGCAACATTTCCGCCGCGATAACATATATGAACAAATCCAACCGGAACTATATCGTAAAGAATGATATATAAAGCATGGTTTTTTGAAATCCACTTTTCAAGTGTATCTATCGTTTCTTGATTAGCCGTAAAACTTGCTTCATTAAGCGATATATTTGCATTATACAGCCCTATATGGAACCCGAAAAAATCTGCCATTCTTTTTAGAGTTTCATTTTCATATTTTGATGTATATTCAATTAAATCTATCATTAACTATTTTCTCTTTCGTTATCATTTTCGATTTTTTGTTTAAAATTCGGATATCTGCCGTCTTTATCATCCTCCGTTTTTGTATATTAGCTGAACATACCGCCATTATATTTTTTCTGAATGAAATAAATTATTATCATCATCAATATAATGCCAATTAAAAATATTCCGATACATAGCCATAATAATTTTTCTCCCAATAAAGATAATGACGCGCTTAGAAAAGTGAATACTCCCATTCCTGAAATGGCTTTACCCATAGCCTTTCCATAGCTTTTAAAATCTGTCACATTTTTTCTATGGTATTCGTGAATGAGACCCGTTTTCCCGTTCCATATTGCTATTCCGCATATTATCAGGATAATAGCTATCGGATAATATATTAATGCAAAAGCTATCATTCGCAACACCTCTGTAAATACAGATTTTCTCCCTACTACTTCGCCAAATTCCTCAACGCTAATTTTATGATTTCTTCGAGCGGCTTTGACATATCTAAATTCTTTACAGCGTCGATTGCTTCGGCTCGCGAATATCCTAAAACTATCAGCGAGGTTATAGCGTCGCCTCTCGGATTTGAACCGGCAGGCGAATTGTCCGGCATTTGCTGTACGTCTAAACCGCCGGATTTAGACGATTCCGTCGCTTCTTTATTTATTTTGTCCTTTAATTCCAGAATGATTTTCTGCCCCGTTTTTATACTGACCCCATGCGCCATTGCAAGCTCTTTGTAATCCCCCGAAGCTACGGCAAACGCAAACCTTTCCGGCGTCAAAGCCGATAAAACCGAAGTTGCGACTTTTACGCCGATTCCCGAAATCGATGTGAGCATTAAAAACGCGTTCTTTTCTGATAAATCATAAAACCCCAACAAATCAAGCGCGTCCTCTTTTACTACAAGATGTGTAAACAACTTGACTTTTTTGCCGAGTTCCGGCAGTCTTGTAAAAGTAGTGAAACTTATACTCAGTTTATAGCCCACGCCCCCGCAGTCGATAACGGCTAAATTCGCCTCTTTATACGCTAAAATTCCGTCTATGTGATAATACATAATTTTATTTCTCCGATTTGTTATTTTAATATATTATTTACTGGTGTATTTTAAAAATCAAATTTGTTCTTTTTGAGTGAGCGTGGCAGATTGCGACGGCGAGAGCGTCCGCAGTATCGTCCGGCTTGGGGATTTTGTCGAGCCTTAATATATTTTTGACCATTGTCATAACCTGAATTTTTTCCGCTCGTCCGTAGCCGACTACCGACTGTTTTACCTGAAGCGGCGTGTATTCGTCGATATCCAATCCGTTTTGCTGAGCCGCCAATAAAATAATGCCCCTTGCCTCTCCGACGGCTATTATAGTCTTTTGATTGGTGTTGTAAAACAGTTCTTCAAGCGCCATATCCGTCGGTTTATAAGTATGTATAATCTGCGTTAAATCGTCGTATATCATTTGCAGACGCTCCGGAATCGGAATTTTCGGCGGAGTTATAATTGCGCCGTAATACATTGTCGTGAATTTGTTTTTGTCGAACTTCAATACGCCTATCCCGACTGTTGCGAGTCCGGGATCTACCCCTAAAATAATCATTAATTTTTTCTCTTTTCTTTCCGTAATTCCTTTAAATTTTCTGACATATACTTTTTTTATTATACCACTTTTTCAAATCTTTTGCAAGAAACAAAAAGTAAAAAAATAAACATTATCATAAAATTTTCCTTAAATATTATATTTTTATCTTGAATTCGACATAAAATTGTGGTAAACTAATGTAAAAATATTAAAAAATAGAGGGGGAATTTTTTTGTGAATTTATCGTCAACATTAAAACTGAATAACGGGGTTGATATACCTCTGCTTGGTTTGGGCGTATTTAAATCGAAAGAAGGGGACGAGGCATATAACGCTGTAAGATACGCAATTGAGGCTGGATATAAACATATTGACACCGCTGCTGTGTACGGCAACGAAGTCAGCGTAGGAAAAGCAATAAAAGACAGCGGCATAAAACGCGAAGGCATTTTTATCACTACCAAACTATGGAATGACAGCCAGCGTCAGGGGAATCAATATGAGGCGTTTGAGGAAAGCCTTGAACGTCTCGGAGTGGATTATGTAGATTTATATCTTATCCATTGGCCCGTTAAAGGCAAATACGTCGAATCATGGAAAGTCCTTGAAAGAATATACAAAGAAGGCAGAGCGAGATCAGTGGGCGTAAGCAATTTCCATATACATCACTTGGAAGACGTTTTCGCCGCGTCCGATTTAGTGCCAGCCGTAAATCAGGTTGAGTGCCACCCGTGGCTTACGAATATCGAAATTGCGGATTACTGCCAGAAAAGAGGCATAATATTCGAGCCGTGGAGCCCGCTCGGCACTGGTCTGCTCCTCGAAGACGAAACGCTTAAAAATATCGCTCAGAAATACAATAAAACCACCGCTCAGTTAATCTTAAAATGGGGATTGCAGAGAGGATTTATAAATATTCCGAAATCCGCGCATAAAGACAGGATAATTCAAAATGCGCAGATTTTCGATTTCACGATAACAGACAGTGATATGGCTGAAATCTTTAAATTAAATATAAATAAACGCACCGGCGCAGACCCCGAAACATTTACTTTCTGAAAAATATAAAAAATCAACTTGTTGATAAATCAAGAAATTTTCAATTCTTAGATTTTTCTATAAAGTTGATTATAAAAAGGAGAATTTTTTTATGGATTTATCGTCAACATTAAAATTAAACAACGGGGTTAATATCCCTGTGCTTGGCTTGGGAACGTATCTGTCAAAAGACGGAGACGAAACGTACAACGCCGTCAGATACGCTATCGACGCGGGATATAAGCATATAGACACGGCAGAAGGATACAACAATGAACGCAGTGTCGGCAAAGCAATCAAAGACAGCGGGATAAAACGCGGGGATATTTTTATCACGACTAAACTCTGGAATGAAAACCAGCGTCAGGGGAATCAATATCAGGCGTTTGAGAGGAGTCTTGAGCAGCTCGGAGTCGATTATATTGATTTATACCTTATCCATTGGCCCGTTAAAGGCAAATTTGCGGAAACATGGAAGGTGTTTGAGCTGATATACAAAGAAGGCAGAGCAAGAGCTGTGGGCGTAAGCAATTTCCATATACATCACTTGGAAGATGTTTTCGCCGCGTCCGATTTAGTGCCAGCCGTAAATCAGGTCGAGTGCCACCCGTGGCTTACAAACGTAGAAGTCGCGGATTACTGTATGAAAAAGGGCATACTTTTTGAACCGTACAGCCCTCTCGGAGCGGGCACGCTGATAAATAACGCAACATTGGCGGCAATCGCAAAAAATTACAATAAAACTTCCGCTCAGTTAATTTTAAAATGGGGCTTGCAGAGAGGATTCATAAATATCCCGAAATCCGTGCATAAAGACAGGATAATCGAAAACGCGGATATTTTCGATTTCGAAATAACGGACGCGGATATGGCTGAAATTTTTAAATTAAACCAAAATAAGCGCACCTGTGCAGACCCTGATAACTTTAATTTCTAAAATATAAAAAATAAAATAGGAGAAAAATAATATGAGCGGAAAAAAAGTTGCCGTAATAATGGGAGCCGACGGCGATTTGCCGGTAATGAAACCGTGTATAACGATGCTGAAAAATTTTGGTATAGAGTATGAAGTGCGGATTATTTCCGCGCATAGGACGCCTTATGAAGCCGAAAACTTCGCGAAAAACGCAGAGAGCAATAATTTCGGCGCGATAATCGCGGCGGCGGGGAAAGCCGCGCACCTTGCGGGAGTTCTTGCGGCTTATACAATTCTGCCGGTTATCGCCGTGCCGATAAAAGCCTCGGCATTGGAAGGTCTTGACGCTCTGTTGTCGATGGTGCAGATGCCGACGGGTATACCTGTCGCGACAGTCGCAATCGACGGAGCGGCAAACGCCGCACTGTTAGCCGTGCAAATACTTGCGCTCGGCAACGGCGAATTGAGCGGAAAGTTAAAACAGTACAAAACCGACATGGCAAACGACGTCAGGAAAAAAGACGCCGAAATCAGCGCAAAATTAGACGAATTACTGAAATGATTTTTATATGGCGGGACATTTTCCCGCCCTTACTATTTGCGCTTAACCGAAGATATATTCATATCTCCCACTGTGTCCCAACTTCATAAATACTGCAACGATTTTATCAAAACATTCAACATCGGAAAAGTCGTCATTTATGAGGTCCCATATTTCTATTAATTTTCCGTAACATTCGTTTGCAATTTCTCTTATTTCTTCATCTGAAACATTATCTAAGTTTCTTTCCAATAATTTCACATAAATCACCTCGTAATTATTATAGCACACAATTTATATGGTGTCAAGTATTATTGTAATACAATATCAGTGGACACTATTCAAATATTATTATTAATGATACCATATATATTAAAAAGAGGTGTCATTATGGCTGTAATTAAAACTCAATTTACTATGCGGTTTGAAGAAGAAGTTCACGCAAAAATAAAGAATCTTGCTAAAAAAGAATCACGTTCTATGACAAATATGATAGAATATCTTGTGAAAAAAGAAATAGAAAGATATGAAAAGGAAAACGGCGAAATAGAATTAACGGAAGAAGATTTGTCGGTGGAATAAAAATCAGCAAAACATATAAAGGCGTCATACTGATGAAGTTCAGTATGACGCCCTGTGCATTTTAATTTTAAGTTAAAATTATATTTTTTTCTGCTTTTTCGACAAATTCAGCGATTCTTTCTTTTTACGGTAGAAGATTGCGCCAACTGCGCCGCAAATGAAGATTATTCCCGCCGTCTTGAGAGGCAACATTCCCATTCCTCCGGTTTCGGGCAGTCTGGGTCCGCTTTTCGGATAGTTCCTGATATAATAAAGCGGCTGTAATGCTGTAGACGCCGGCATAAATAACTGGTTCGGGTTGGGATTAGGGGTTACGTCTAAGCTTTCCCATACGCTGTCATTCTTCCACTGTATCGTATACATGCCATTATTTTGTATTACTATTTTGTATATCGTATCGTTAGGCTCATAACCCTCCGGCGAATGGGTCTCTTTCATATAGAACGTATATGTATATGAATCTGTGACAGGCGTACCGAAAAAGTCAACCATTTGCTCGCCGTCAATCGTGTTCATTATACCTGCCAGACTGAAGTTGACTGCGCCGTCTGTACCCGATTTTACTGCTTTCAACGGATTATTCCCGTTTTCAGCGTCCTGTTCTGAAGCGTACAGCGCAAACTCCGCGTTCGCCAAATAGTTATTATTGGGGTCGTAATACGGTCGATTATGTTCGTCTAAAATAGTTTTCCCGTTTTCGTCGGTTTTCCTGAACCCGAACTCGAGCGGAACGTTTTTGACTTCATTGCCTTCAAGGAGATTTGTTTGGGTCAGGTCATCGTAAATCTCAACATCGCCGTTCGGGCTCACGACGACAACATAGTCGTTATCATAGTTGCGTATGTAGCCTTTTGGCGCCGCCGTTTCCTTGAACGCATACTCTCCCGGTTCAACATCTGTGAACCTGACTGTCCCGTCGTTTCCTGATACAGCCGTTTTCCCCGTCGGTCCATCATATGTATATAGGGCTGTCTTTTTATACAGTGTAAACTCCGCTCCCGCTAACGGGTTACCGTTTTCGTCAACTTTCGTGAACTCGAAATCATATGTGGCAGGCAAAGGAGGTGTGGTATATTTGTTTGTGAACGTGAGGTTGGTACTGGCGGTGACGGTCAGTTTGCATATCAAGGTTGTAAATTTCGCACAGCCTATATGAAGTCTTTGGTAGGCTGTCGGATTAGTTGTATATTCATATAAAGCTCCCTTAATTGATCCGGAAACAAGATAGTTTGTGCTGTCGGTCAGTGTGAACACCACATTTGAAATGCCTGTCACGGTTATCGTATCTGTTTCTCTGACTGTGACTCCCGTCGTGCCATTGCTTACGGGTGTTCCGTTGTTCACCTTGACAGTAGCAGTGCCGCTCCATTTTAATATAGTATTGTAGGTTTTATCGCTGTCTAATGTGCTGTCCCATTTATGTGGTACAAAACCGTCGTGGCTGAAAGTCAGTGTGCCGCTCGTCGCGTCATTTGCCGTGTAGGTCATAACCAGCGACGTTTGTTTGCCCTGATTGTACTGTGCCATCATTTCCTCAAGCATATGTGTTGCTTGGACATATGCGGTGAGATTAGTGCCTGTAAGGGGAAATGTTCTACTCGCTGCTTTTTTTATTAGATTAAGGTAGTCTTTGCTAACTCCGGATTTATTGGTAATATTTTGATTGTTAGTTGGCCAAGTTGCAGGGTCTTTAGGATCAATGGTATCATATTGTGGCAGTGGGAAATCATAAAGTCTCCACTGATAAACTTGCGCTATGGATGTTGCTAAATTATATCGGAAAGCAGCATTGATATTCGACTGCATACCTAAAGTATTCATATATTCAACTTTTTCGCTGCTGCTGGTAAGACTGGAATCGCCAAGCCCGCTGCTCCACTGTTCTCCCAATGCGCAAGCCAATGATACTATATCATTGCC
>WQYZ01000137.1 GCA_009780985.1 Oscillospiraceae bacterium
GAAAGCCTTGATGTCGCGGATGTATTTTTCTACGGTGTTATCTGCTCTTTCATCGTTTTTCAGGTTGAGCATATACTCATTCATTTTTTCTTCCGTGATATAGAAATTTGACATATCTGACATTTTGTAATCCCCCGTTTTTTCGAATAGATATATTTTAATATAAAAAAATAGTCGGCACAAGTCTTTTATTCAATCTTGTGCCAGTATATTCGTTTCAACTTCATTTTTTACTCGTCCGCTATTTTCAATGATTTAGGCTATATATTATTTTATAGAATAATAAAATCAAATATAAAATTACTTAAATTAATGAAATAACAGGAGGAATATATTTATGCCAGCAAATGTAGAAACAATGTTTTATGTCCGTCAAACCCCGTGGCACGGACTTGGAGTTAAAGTAGCGGAAGCTCTATCATCGGAGGAAGCGTTAGAAAAATCGGGGTTGAATTGGACTGTAACACAGCAACCAATTTACACGGCACAAGGGCAATTAATCCCGAACTATAAAGCAAATATCAGAGAAACCGACAGCCAGATACTCGGCGTAGTATCTGACAGATACCAAATCGTACAGAACTATGAGGCGTTCGCTTTCACGGACGAACTACTCGGAATGTCTGTGAAATATGAAACAGCAGGGAGTTTACAAAATGGTCGTCGTGTATGGCTGCTCGCCAAATTGCCGGAGAAGTATATCATCATGGGAGATAAAATAGAACCATATATCGTTTTTTCAAACTCTCACGACGGTTCTGCGGCAATAACTGTGGCTATGACTCCCGTCCGCGTCGTTTGTCAAAATACTTTGAATTTAGCATTACGACAAGCAAAACGCACATGGTCGGCAAGACATATCGGCAATATTCAAGGTAAAATGCACGAAGCACAGGAAACGCTCGAACTCGCAAATACCTATATGTCTGAACTCGGCAAAGAAATCGACACTTTGAACAGGATAAAGCTGTCGGATACAAAAATATTAAAATTTATTGACGACTTGATACCCATGCCCGACAATGCGACAGATATTCAAATGAAAAATGTCAAGCAACAGCGAGATGACATTATAACTCGGTACTTTGATGCGCCGGATTTACAAGGACTTAACAAAAACGCTTACCGTTTTATAAATGCCGTATCAGACTATGCGACCCACTCTGCACCGATACGAAGCACCGCTAATTATCGGGAAAATCTGTTTATGAAAACGTTAGACGGACATCCGATAATTGACAAGATTCATGCGTTAATTAAAGCAGCTTAAGAGTGTGATATTATGAAGCAAATGACGTCATTTCTGTTCAAATTATAATATATTTTCTATAAAAATTCTTGACTTCGTTTGGAATAGCGTGTATAATGTATAACAGATTGAAGTGACCTGCGCCGCGCATTCTAGTGATTTTAATCGTGAGTAAGCGGCGTAAAACCTGCAAAAAGCGCTTGACAAATCTCTGTGATTGTGATATAATAATAACAGAGGTGATTAACATATGTCAACTGTATATACAGGTAGAGGTTATGTATACGCCATAGAATATCACATAGTATGGTGTGTCAAATATCGGCATAAAATCATAACATCTGCAATAGAAAAAAGACTGCATGAGATACTATATAAAATAGCTGAGGATAATAAATTTAAGATTACAGAAATAAACGGAGAAGCCGACCATGTTCATTTATTAGTGGAGTGTTCGCCGCAACATTTTATCCCCGACGTAATGAAAGCGTTAAAAGGAGTAAGTGCGAGACTGCTGATGAAAGAGTATGGGGACGAACTTAGAAAAAAGCTGTGGGGTGGCAACCTGTGGAATCCGTCGTACTTCATATCAACGGTAAGCGAGAACACCGAAAGTCAGATAAAACAATATATAGAACGACAGAAAGACGGTGACAACGAACAGAATGTATAGAGCATATAAATATCGTATATATCCCGACGAAGAGCAAAAAATTATGTTTTCCAAGATATTCGGGTGTTGTAGGTTTGTGTTTAACTATTATCTCGATAAAAAGATAACAGATTACAAAACAGGCGGAAAATCCGCAAATAAAATGGAATGTAATAATCATCTGAACAGAGAACTGAAAACGGAGTACGAATGGCTGAAAGATGTAGATAAATTCGCTTTGACAAATAGCGTATATAATTTAGACAGAGCATATCAGAACTTTTTCAGGCGTGTTAAGAATGGAGAAAATCCCGGCTTTCCGAAATTCAAGAGTAAATATAACAGTAATCAAAGCTATACGACGAATTTCACAAATGGCAATATAAAAGTGGTGTTTAGGGAAACCCTGATAAAACTGCCGAAACTAACACCGATAAAAGCGGTATTACACAGAACATTTGACGGTCAAATAAAATCTGCAACGATTAGCAGGATATGTTCAGATAAGTATTACGTCAGCGTATTAGTCGAAGAAGAAATCAATACTTTACCTGAAAACGGCGTTTTAATCGGAATAGATTTAGGTCTTAAAGAGTTTGCGATAACATCAGACGGACATAAATATGAAAATCCGAGAACTCTGAAAAAGTACGAGAAACAGTATAAAAAAGCGCAGAGACAGTTGAGCCGTAAACAGAAGAAAAGCGCAAACCGCAATAAACAGCGGAAAAAACTGGCTAAAATCCATGAAAAGATAGCAAATATCAGAAAAGACTATTTACATAAGTTGTCCCGTGAGATAGTAAACGAAAACCAAGTTATTATCAGCGAGGATTTAAATGTAAACGGTATGATAAAAAATCATAAGTTGGCTCAGGCGATTGCCGATGTAAGCTGGTCGGAGTTCACACAGTATCTTTCATATAAATCAAAGTGGTACGGTAGAACATATTATAAAATCGACCCGTTTTATCCAAGCAGTCAGTTGTGTCACATTTGCGGCTATAAAAATACCGAGACCAAAAATTTAAACGTCAGGGAATGGATCTGTCCCGAATGCGGAACTAAACATGACAGGGATATAAATGCCGCAAAAAATATATTGGCTAAAGGTTTAAAAGATTTAGCGTAAAAATTTAATCATAGTACGGCAGGAACTGTCGGATTTTAAGTCTGTGGAGATAGAGGTTACGAAATCTTTGAAGCAGAAACTTTCTGGTGCGAACCAGAAGCTCGCGACTTCAGTCGTGTAGTAGTTCACAAAATACGAGGTTGGTGAATAAAAATGGATTTTACTCAAGCGGACAACTTAAACGAAAAACTTAAATCAATGCGCCCTCTTAACTCAACAGAATTAAAGCGGTTACGTGAAGAATTTATGATTGAAAACACATACAATTCAAACGCCATTGAGGGGAATACGCTTACGCTACGGGAAACGGCTCTAATCATTCAAGAAGGTATTACAATCGCTGAAAAGCCTATCAAGGAACATTTAGAAGTCATAGGACACAAGGACGCTTTTGAATATATGATATTTATTGCGGATAAAAACGAGGCTCTTACAGAACAGATTATAAAGGAACTTCATTCACTTGTGCTTATGAACGACGCTATTAATAAAGGCGTATACCGGAGCGTTCCCGTGATTATTTCGGGAGCGTCGCACACTCCGCCGCAGCCATATCTTGTGCCAATACAGATGGAAACATTAATTGCAGATTATAAGGTTATGAAAAAGGATAAACATATTATAGAGGCTGTGGCTGAGTTTCATTTGCGTTTTGAGGGAATACACCCGTTTATTGACGGTAATGGGCGGACAGGGCGGCTCATACTTAATTTAGAATTAATTAAATCGGGGCTATTGCCAGTTAATATTAAATTTAAAGACAGAAATAAATATTACGACAGTTTTGACAGTTATTATACTAACGGACACACAACGGATGTGTTGGCTGGATTGATTTCCGCATACGAGACAGACGAACTTTTAAAGTATATATCAATATTGGAACAAAAGATAAACTTAAACGGAGAGGCATAATGCCTCTCTTTGTTCCGTTTAAGAAATATTTAACAAACGGTTCACCCACTGGGCATTTTGCCGTACAAATATAAAATCATAAAATTCTTAACAAAAGACGTTCTTATAGGCAGTTTATAAAATGATGGTGGGAAAGTGGGATTCCCACTTTCCCACCGCTATCTTCACCCATATATCTACGACATCAGGCAGAAACTAACATCAAAGCAATTCCAATTAATTTATCGGCATAATCAGCCAAGAACAATGGTATATTAAGAACCCTTCCGTCAAAACGTAAGTTTTTCATTGAGAATCTTACGCGCAGTTGTACTTTGTCATTATATTTTTCTGCGAATTTTTTCAGACTTCTGCTCTCGACATTCCCCTCCGATTTTACTTCAACAGGTATAATGTCGTTATTGCGCTGGATTAAAAAATCCACTTCATAACGCGGATTGTCCGTTGTCCAGTATCTCGGTATAGCTTCAAATTGATTTATCAATGATTGCAGTACATAGTTTTCACTCAACGAGCCCTTAAATTCGACGAATAATCTGTTTCCTTCGCTGAACGCAGACGGAGAGAGCATAGATAACCGGCGCAGTAATCCAACGTCTGACAGATATAATTTAAATGCTGTCAGATCGTCGTATGCCGAAACGGGCAGTCCGGGCATATTGCTTCTGTATATTTTATAAACCAAGTTCGTGTCGCAGAGCCACTGCAGAGCATCCTCATATTCTCTTGCTCTCGCGCCGTCTTTTATAACACTGTACAGAAATTTCTTGTTTTCGCGGGCAAGCTGCGAGGGTATTGATTTCAATATCAGCGACAGCTTAGGAAAATCTTTTGTGTTTGCGTGTTTTGCGAAATCGCGCTCGTATGCGCCTAATATATTTGACAGCGTTCTCTGCGTCAAATCAACGTCGCGCTCTTCCGTCCATGACTTGACGGATTCCGGCATACCGCCCGTGACGTAATACATTTTCAATTTTTCGACCAAAGGATTGAAAAAAGCGTCGGGTATCGTTTCTATAGAATTTATACTATTTATATAATCAAACAGATTATCATCTCCGTTAGCTTTCAGAAATTCTGCGAAAGTCATAGGGAAAACGTCGATAAATTCAACTTTGCCGACCGGAAACGACGCGGGTTTCGACAGTGCGATTCCCAGAAGCGAGCCTGCGCAGGCTATATGATATTCAGGCGCGTTTTCGCAGAAATATTTCAGAGTGTTCAATGCCTTATTACATTCCTGTATTTCGTCGAAAATAATAAGCGTTTCTTCAGGCTTAATTACCTGACCGCCCGCCATCATTAAATTTTGCAGTATTCTTCCGGTGTCTTTTGTGGTTTCAAAAAACTGTTTGTATTCCTCGTTTTCATCGAAATTAAAATAAGCGGTATTTTTGTAATATTGCCTTCCGAATTCGTTTAATATCCAAGTTTTGCCAACCTGCCGGACGCCTTTTAAGATCAAGGGCTTGCGATATTTTGAATTTTTCCATTTCAATAAATCTTTTAATATGAATCTTTCCATTTTGTTATATTTCTCCGATCTGCAAATCACATAATTATATAATATAAAGTGATAAAAATCACGTTTCTATATATTATAATATATTTATATACATATGTCAATATAATATTCAAAAACCTTTACAAATCCCAATAAATATGATATAATAAACTCAGGCGGTGATAAAGTGAGTATCGCAGATGAAAAGCGCAAAATTTTGGACGGCACATATCCGACTAAAGTGGTGGCAGGACGACAGAGAAAACATATATTAGGCACGAGAGAATTTGCACAAAACCTACAGAAAATGCAAAATCAAGAGCCCAAAAGCAGACCGGCAATACTGATCGCCGACGCGAAAAAGCTCGTAGCAAAATATAAGGGCACAGGAACTATAAAAATACCTCCGGGTTCGCAGTTTCCAAGAGAAATCGTTGATACGGATGATATAATCGGACTAACATGGGTAGAGTCGATGCAGAAATATGTTGATACAAAAAGAATTGCGATAATATATTCGTCAGACGGAGTTCATGTGGTTCCATTTAGCGATTACAGAAAATAGAGAGGTGTGATATAATATGACGTTTGCAGAAATATTAAATGACGCAATGTACAGCGATACAAAGATAAAAGTGAAGACAAAAATGCGCGGAGAAATAAGTGGGGTTCCTATTGGGGTTGACGAATTTGATACCGACCCGGATAGATTAGGTTATTATATAGACATAAGCAAACATGAAATGGACACTGTATATTTAGACGAGATAGTTGAAATAACGAAACTTCCAAAACGGATTCCGAAAAACGCTGCCCTACATGAAAGCATAAAATTATAGGACAAAATAATAAAAACACAAAAGCCTATGCTGAAAATGGCATAGGCTTTTTTCATGTTTCAAAACCAAAGTGCGAAACGAAATTCGATGTCTATCGATATCAATGCTTGCAATATTGCCAAACTGGCTCAGTAAAATTTTACTATTGAACATATAATTTACATAAACTGGGAATGATCTTTTTTGAAAAAATTACGAAAATATTATATTATTATTTTATAAAATGATAACATAATAATAAATTTTCTATGGATAGAATTATGTTATCTTTTCAGATAATATAACTATAATGGTTATCATACCTGCATAGGTAAATTACTTATAACAGCGAGTTACTGTGATAAATTGAGCAAAATCAATGAAGACAGTAAGTTGTGGATCCAGATTATATAATTCTGCAATAGCAGTTATGGGGTTTATGGGTATTGTATCGCAGATTCCGGCAACGACTGAAATACCGGAAATGCGGGCGTATGTATCTATAAATTGCTCCAACATTTGGATTTCATATACTTTTTAATATATTCCGGTTATTTGGTTCTTTTTTTACCTGTATTTATACGGGTATTTTATCAAACGTAGATCAAAAAATAAGGGAAACAGACATAAAAGCATTGATATTATCAAAAAAATTCTAAATCGCGCATAAGCTCTTAACTGAGTTTTTGTGTTAGGATTATTTGTGATATAAATGCCGGCATCTGTATTCCTGTTCAGGATTGGCACTGATTAAAACAAATTTATATAACCATTCCATTAAAAAGTATATGATTGAAATTCAACGGCAAAAGCTGGGTGTATCATCCTAAAAAGTTGATACACCCAGCTTTTGTTCGATAAAAATTAAAGGTCAGATATGGAGCATGTCAATTCTTGCTTATCATATTTTTCATGAGCCATAGCATATAAAGCGGAATATGATTGCCGTCAGCCTTTTTCATTGATGTGATGACAGATATTTTTGGATTATATTTATTTTTGTATTCCGTAAGCGAACGCGCCCGTTCGTTCCGTTCGGACTTCACTTCCATCGGCACAATATCTGTATTGTTTTGTATTATAAAATCGACTTCGGCAATATTGTCAGATTTCCAGTAAAACGGAGCGCAATCATATAAATTCACAAGTTCGCACAATACATAATTTTCAGTTAAAGCCCCTTTGAATTCTTTGAACGCAGAATTTTTTTCAAGTATAGCCGATGCAGGGAGTTTTGACATTCTGCGAAGCAACCCTACGTCAGCCATATATAATTTGAAAAAAGTCTGGTCGGCGTAAGCTGACAGAGGCATATAAGGTTTTTCGATTTTAACGACTTTAAACGCCAATCCCGCGCTTATAAGCCATTCCAGTGCGTCCTCCAAATCCTTTGACCGCAGTCCCTTCTTTACCTGACTAAATATGAATTTACTGTTTTCTTTTGCCAACTGCTCAGGAATTGAACGCCAAATCGCTGATAATTTCGGAAAATCTTTACTCGGGGCGTGTTTGGCAAAATCAAGTTCGTAACTGTCGAGTATTTTCTGCTGAACTATTTCAAGCTTTTCAATGTCTTTTGTTTTAAGCCATGTTTCCACAGCTTCAGGCATACCGCCTGTGATATAATAGGTTTTCAGATAGTTCTCCAATCTATTTGCGAATAAATCCGACGCTTCACCTGCATTTTCTAAATATTCGCAAAGCATATTTTCGCCGTTCGCAATTAGAAATTCCTGAAAACACATAGGGCGGAGAGTCAGAAAATCAACTTTGCCGACGGGAAAAGACAGAGGTTTTGACAGCGCAATCCCCAAGAGCGAACCTGCGCAGACTATATGATATTCAGGCGCGTTTTCGCAGAAATATTTGAGCGACGTAAGAGCGCGGTTGCAGAATTGAATTTCATCGAAAATAATCAACGTTTTATCAGGCATAATCGCTTTTTTGCGCATAATCCCAAGTTCTGTAACGATTCGCTGAACATCCAAATCACCGTTAAAACGTTCCTGTAAATTATCATTGCCCTCAAAATTAAAGTAAGCCGTATCTTCGTAATATTTTTCACCGAATTCTTTTAAAATATAGGTTTTTCCGCATTGCCGGACGCCTTTTACTATAAGCGGTTTTCTTGCTGAATTGTTTTTCCACAAAATAAGATCATTTGTCAATTTTCGCATCATAGTTTTAAATCACCTCGCTATATTATACAATATAATCTCGGATTTGTCAATAATCAGAACAAAATAAATATAGAAAATGCAATTTATTTCACATATTTAATGCTTGTTTTGCGCTTTATATACAAGCGAAACAATAATCGACTTCGCGCAGTTCCGCCGAACACGTTCGGCATATTCACCCGCAGGCAAATTTATTATAACAATTTGTCAAAGATGGTTTTGTCGAAATCTACAGTTATATATTATATTTCTGAGTAAATATAAATCCAATAAAATTTATACATTTCACGGGAGGTAATATATAAAAATGAGTACAACAAAAACAGCAACAAGCACAAAAAGACGTACAAAAGCACAACCACCAGTCATAGAAACCGTAACCTGCCATATCTGCAGCAAGGAAATAGAAAAGACCGATGCAACCGAGTTTGACGGAAAATGGCTATGTTCCGATTGCCTTGAAAGTGAGACTTTCATATGTTCCGACTGCGGGGAAAGGGAATGGAACGACGAAAATGCAGGGTCAGAAGACACGCCGCTCTGTCAGAGTTGCTACGATGAGGATTACATGCGGTGCGACGAATGCGGCATAGTAATGCCAACGGAAAACGCATACTATCTTGAAGAAGATGACGAATACGGCTACTGCGGATATTGCTACGACAAGCTCAAAGATAAGCAATACATACACAATTACAGCTATAAACCTATGCCGATTTTCTATGGAGATACCGCTATCAACCGGTATTTCGGGGTGGAACTGGAGATAGACAGCGGCGGCAAGGACAATGACAATGCGCATGACTTGCTTCGTACCGTAAATTGGGACAGTGAAAAAATATACATCAAAACGGACGGCAGTCTGCATGACGGAATGGAAATCGTGACGCACCCAATGACTTTGGGCTACCATATACACAATATGGATTGGGACAGTCTTACACAGAAAGCACTGTATTTGGGCTATAAATCGCATAAGACTACGACTTGCGGACTTCATGTACATGTGAACCGCAATACATTCGCAAACGATAATATCAGGCAGGAAGCGTGTATCGGACGTATTCTGTTTATAGTGGAACGGTTCTGGGAGGAGCTATTACGATTTTCGCGCCGGACGGAGGAGCAGATAAAACAATGGACGGCAAGATACGGTTTCAAGCACGAACCGCACGAGATACTGGATACAGCAAAGAAAAACGGTTATAATCGCTACACCTGTGTAAATATCACCAATACAGCTACAATAGAGTTCAGGATTTTCAGAGGTACTCTGAAATATAACACAATTATCGCCACATTGCAGTTAGTCGATCACATCTGCAATATGGCGATTTCTCTTTGTGATACAAATATAGAGAAGTTGAGTTGGTGTGATTTCGTGGAGCAAATCGACAGTGATAAACATCCAGAACTGATAACATACATGAAAGAACGCCGATTATATGTAAACGAGCCGATTTACATGGCGGAGGAGGAATGAGATATGTGCGCATTATTGGGGATATGCGACTACAGCAACTGCTTCACCAGCAGGAATAAAAACATAATACTGTCGGTATTATCCGCCGAAAGTCAGATCAGGGGGACAGATGCCACTGGAATAGCCTATGTCAAAAATAACAGACTGCAAATCTACAAAAAGCCTATTCCTGCCCATAAAATGCGGTACAATCTGCCACCCAATGTAAAAACAGTCATGGGACACACCCGAATGACTACACAGGGGAGTGAAAAGCATAACTACAACAATCACCCGTTTTTCGGCAGGGTGAAAAATAATACATTCGCTCTTGCCCACAATGGGATTCTTCATGGCGACAGCGAATTGCGTAAAACCTTGAATTTACCAAAAACAAAAATCGAGACCGACAGTTACATAGCAGTGCAAATCATAGAAAAAGAGAACTCTGTAACGTTTGACAGCCTGCGTAAAATGGCTGAAACTGTATGGGGTTCTTTTACTTTTACTGTGCTTGATAAATATGATAATCTCTATTTTGTTCGCGGCGACAATCCGCTCTGCATATATCATTTTGCCGACAGAGGATTTTATTTGTATGCTTCCACAGAGGAAATATTACAGAAATCGCTCAAACGCTTGGGGATAGAGAAGTATTATAACCATAAAGTCCAGATAGATTCCGGCGACATACTGCGGATTGCCAGTAACGGCGACATAAACAAGTCAAAATTCCAGTATATTGACTATTACCCAAAGAGGTATAGCTATTATAATTCGCAGTACACGTTTGATTATGATTTGCCCGTTATTGACGAGCAGTATTTATCAATGCTTAAACAAATAGCACGGTATTATGGTTATACTGACAGAGATATTGATGAATTAGTCATGGAGGGTTGGCGTTTAGACGAAATAGAACTGATGTTATATGATGATTTTTACGAGAGTGACAACGAAATCGAATATTGTTTGAAAAGAGTATAAAAAAGTAGAAAGAAGGTAGATAAAATGGCAATAAAACAACCGTATGAACTTATGACGATAGACAAAAAAATACGGATACTGATAGCGGGATTTCCGGGCATATGTAAGACAACACTGGGGCTGTCTGCGCCGAAGCCGCTGTTAATCGACACCGACAGGGGTATAGACAGAGTTATGGCAGTACACAGGAAACCGTTTATACAGCCGGACAGTTACGAGGAATTGTTACGCGATTTAACGGTAGAAAATCTTACGGATTTTGAAACGCTTGTATTCGATACAGGGGGACAACTACTGAAACTCATGGCAGAATGGGCTAAAAGGGCAAGTCCTGCAAACGGTCAGAAAGATGGCACTCTGACTAAAAAAGGTTACGGAGTTATTGGAAAAGGATTTGAGAATCTTATGAACAAAGCATACTATCAACTGAATAAAAATGTTGTGGTTATATTCCATGCTAAAGAGGTCACTGAGGACGAAAAGACAAAGCTCCGAATACTCGTCGAAGGGCAGACGAAAGACACTGTGTATCAGCCAATGGATCTCGCCGGATTTATAGACATGCAAGGAAATAGGCGGATAGTAGAGTTTGGCAATACAGAGCGGCACTTTGGCAAATGCTGTCACGGTATCAGTCCGAAAATGGAAATCCCCCAGTTAAATGAAGATACCCCAAACGATTTTCTGACAAATCTATTCAGGCAAATTAATGAAAATATCAGGAAAGAAGCCGAACTATGCGAGAGATCCAATGCGGAGTACAGTGCTGTTATGGCTGTCATCACAAAAATAATTGACAGCATGACAGATATTAAGACTGTAAAGAAAGCCGCAGAGAACCTGAAAAATATCAATCATGTCAAAACGAGCCTGACAGAATCGCAGCTACTTTTCAGAAAGAAATTAGACGAATTGAATTTAAAATATAACAAGGAAACGGGGGATTATAATGTCAAACCCAGTAAAACCGAGACTGCTGATAACTCACAGTCTGCTTAATTCGTGGGTATATATGCTGAAAAATCCGGAAGATACTTTTGACGAAGCCTCCCAAAAATATATAAATTCTGCCTATGACAGTTTTATAAACACCCTTAACAGAATTGAAACTGAACCAACAAAATCTATGCTTGCAGGTCGTGAATTTGAGCGGCTCGTGTCAGATGTCGTAAACGGCAAGGATGTAAATCATGTTTGGCTTGACGGAGCGACCCAAATAGCCGGTATAATCAGGCAGGATAATCATTTCGAGCAAGTCAAACTGTTTAAGGAAGTTACAATAAGCGACTTAAATTATTTACTCTACGGCGTTCTTGATTGGTTCGGCAGCGGGCATATATACGATGTGAAATTTACGGAAAATATCGGCAACTATGATGTCGGGAAATATTTCGACAACACCCAGCACCGGATGTACTTTGCCCTTACTTACGGCGCGGACGAATTTGCTTATCTTATTTCCAACGGGCATAAAGTCTATACCGAAACCTACCGCCGCGACGAGTGCAGACCTATTGAGGTTACGATTGTAGAATTTGCAAAATGGCTCAAATCCTACAATCTATGGGACATCTACGCCGAAAAGTGGCAGACTAAAATGAAGTAAAAAAGCGTCAACGGAACATAAGAAATTACAAGTTCTGCCGGCGTTTTATATAAAAATTTTGAGAAAGTGAGGTATTTATTGCGTGAGCGCACTGACAAAAATAAAGGATTTCTTTAC
>WQYZ01000138.1 GCA_009780985.1 Oscillospiraceae bacterium
TTGGAGAGTATCATTTCAAGCCTTACCGTAAATTTGAGAGGCGTGACGGAGATACTGTCAAAAAGATGAACCGTATGAGCAGCGACCGTGAAATCGGGTTATCAAAGTATGAATGGCAAAAATCCGATTACAGCCATGAAAAATTTTACGCTGCGTCAGGTAATCGTGAATGCGATATATTTAAATGTGTCGAAAATGGAAAGTTATATGTCCCATGCGACAGTGAACTTTTCCAGTACAACGAACCTCCTCAGAATGTGAAAGCAAAAGAGAACAAGCCTACGCTTCAAGACAAACTTGAAAATGCGAAAAAGAAAGCGGCGGCGCAGGACTCCGAGCGTAAAAATAACCCGCAATCAAAAAATCATGACGAAATGGAGATGTAAAGATGAGTATAGAACAAGCAAATTACGCGAAAATCGAGGAAATGTTCCCTGATGTTATAGGCGGCAAATACAGTTATATGCGGCTTGAATCTAAAGGATTTGAGCCGCTTTCGCTTGAATGGACTGACGAAAATAGAATTTGTATGATGCACACATACGAATTAAACGGCGATTTATGCTACGACCCTATGATGGAATTTGAGGTTAATCCAGCCAACAGAACGCTTACCGCCGTCAGTTTTGAACAGAGCATACCGCCGCTATATCAAATGCGGCAGGACAACGGCGAGTGGTTGAGCGTTGACGGAAATGGAATAGAACATACATATAATGTTATTTTTGGTGAAAAAGTAAATAAATTCGCGGCGCAATGGTTTGACAATATCAGTGAGCAAGGTTTTATGCCTGTTCGCGGCACAATGGAAATTGACGGCGACGATTTGCGTGTTGAATTTGATAAAAGCGGTAGCCCGATTATACCGAAGCTGGAAAAAGAGTACGATTTAGGTTACGGTTTTCTCGGCAACGGCATTACTGTATGGAATCGTGCGGAGGAACGCGGCGGCGATTATGTGACTGTCGCCCATATTGAGAACGACGGGACCGTTACATTTTACGACAAAGATATACCGGACGCTGTTAAAGCAAAAATAGAAAAGTCAACATGGCTTGCGGAGGTAAACGCAATCGACCGTTCGCTCCCCGATCCGACAGTCACCGCCGCCGAAATGCAGAAGTACGGATATACTGCAGACGATATGCTGCCGCTATCCTCCAATAAGGCTATTGAGTTGTTTGACACAGGACACCCGGTATTTTTACTCTACCCAGATAATACCGAAGCTATGGCGTTCAGCCGCGACGAAATCATCACTTTCGACGGTCTATGCGGCATAACCCGCGACGATTGGGAAATATCGTCCGTTTATAAAGCGCAGATTAAAGCCGAGGAAAGCAACGAAAACAGCCGTGAATCCGATTTGCTATATGGAGATGGAAACACATTCGGAGTTTATCAAATACACGACGGCAACGAATTTAGAAATTACAGATTCGCGTCAATGAAAGACCTTGAAGCAGAGGGATTAACCGTAAATCGTGCGAATTACGAACTTGTCTATACTGCGCCATTTTTAGAACGTATGGAATTTCTTACGGACAGCTATTCCGTCCTGAATAAAATTTATGAAGATTTCAATATCACTCACCCTGCGAATTTTACAGGACACAGTTTAAGTGTCAGCGATATTATCGTGCTGAAATATAACGGCGAAATTGCGTCGCACTATGTTGACAGCGTAGGTTTCGTGGAGATAGGCGCATTTCTCGGCGAAGAAACGCCGAAAAGTCATACTGTTGAAACATCAGTACAGGATACTGAACTGAGTAAATCCGAAATATATTCCCAAGTTGGGAATACCTTTCAAAACGACCGCTCCGCCGTGCCAGAGTCTAAATCCACTCTGATGGAACGGCTTGAAGCGAACAAAATCAAAGCGGCGCAACAAGGACATCCCACGAATAGGGCAATAAATCGAGAGGTTTGATGAATATCATTTTATAAAACTTCTTGACTTTATATTTAATAGCGAGTATAATTATAGCAGGTTAGAAAAATAATGTACGAAAGTAAACATTTTAATAAAGGGTTAAGTTACTTATATTTTTTGAAAGGGTAATTTATGGGAAAGAACAACAACATAAATGAAATACTGGCAAACGATGTAAGGACACAATATCAGACGTTATTCAAAACCATAAAAGGAATTGTGGAGGTATTTCCCGAATCACGGTGGAGAGAACCGCACGGCGATGAATACTATATTCCTTGCCGTATTGCCTATCATCTGGCTGTTGACATAGACGATATGATTGCTGGCAGTTTCGGAGATAATGACCCGTATGGCAACTGGGTGGAAGCGAAAGCTGAGGAGTTTCCAGACAAGAGCGAGTTTCTTGCCTATTTTAATAGTGTTCTTGACCGTGCTGAAAAAGTGCTGGCATCCCTTGATGATGAATCTTTGATGTCACCGTTAGAGAGCAGATGGGCTTGGTATTGGAAAGACGCGAGCCAAATGATATTGCACTTGTATATAATGCGGGAACTATCTCACCACATAGGTGAACTGAACAAGATGCTGATTGAAAACGGTGTTTCTGATGTGTGGATTGCCAGATAGTATAAATAGGCATTAAAGAATTATAAAAATTTTTAAGCAAATTACCAAATAGGTAGAAAAATAAACATAATATTTACCTTAAATTACGGTAAAATACAAATTTTAGAAATGTATAGTTGAAGATATGAAACGAAAAATTGCACCCATATATTTTTTTATAGCAGGACTTCTTATTTTGGTCGGCGACGCGCTGTATTACCATATAAAACTCACTCCGCGTACCAGAATGTTTCCACAACTGTCCGGTCGCGGCGCAATAATTATGTTTGTGATTGGAATAATTTTAATAGTTATCGGCGTAATCGGCATACTCAGGAACAAATACCATAAAAAATAAAAGATGAGACGTTTTAACAAGCCGAACTTCGAGAGAATGGAAAGTGTGTTATTCGTCTTTTTGTGATGATGAAATAGTTCATAAACAAATTTATATAATCAAGAGGTATTTTTAATGGTCGTTCAAAACGATATTATCGTTTTACGTTACATACAAGAAAGCGATATAGACGACTATATCCGCTGGGCAACTGTGGAAACAGAATGGCGCGATTGGGACAGCCCGTGGGAATGGGCAAGATACCGCGATATTAACGCATATAACAATGGTTTTATCGAGCAACAACGCTTCGCTATCCAAATGCCTCCTAAATTCATATACAGGGATCTCGAAATTAATGAGGCGATTACAGGACGGCATATCGGCTGGGTAAAATCATACCACATGGACGGAGACAGAGAGAAAACCGCTGTCGGAATCGTTTTGCCGTCTGTAAGCGATAGAGGGAAAGGTGTCGGAGAGAGCGCACTCGTACTGTACATGACCTATTTATTCAATATCAAAAACCGTTTGACCGATACCTATACAGAGACGTTGTACGCTGAAACTTGGTCGGGCAATACCGCAATGATTCGCCTTGCTGATAAAATCGGTTTCCTTGAAATAGAGCGTAAAATAAAACGGCATGAGATTAGAGGACAACGGTATGACGATATAATATTATCAATATCAAATAAACATTTCTTTGATAAATATAGCACCCGATAACTCGCAACAAAAAATAAGCATAACAGTCCTGTAAGATAAAAAACGCAAAATCATAATTATAATAATTTTCAGAAGCCAAGCACAATGCTCTGCTTTATTTTTTACCATGAAACCGCCGCACGACTATATAATTTTTTATAAGTCCCAAAAAATCTCGGAACATACTATTCCGAGATTTTACATTACACAAAAGAACTGCTCTTTGTTTTCATTTCGTATATTTTCTGCTCTATCAAACTTATGGTTTTTATAAATTCCTCGTCGCTTTTCCCTGTCGGGTCATCCAATCCCCAATCCTCGCGGTATTTACATGGGAGAAACGGGCACTCTACGTTACAACCCATTGTGATGACAATATCAACAGGAGGTATGTCTGATAATAGTTTTGAATACTGCGTTTTCTCCATGTCGATGCCGTAAAGCTGTTTCATCAGTCGAACGGCATCCTGATTGATTTGCGGCTTGGTTTCTGTTCCGGCAGAATAAGCCTCAAAAATATCGCCTGCAAGATGGTTGCACAGAGCTTCCGCAATCTGGGAACGGCAGGAATTATGTACGCATATAAATGCAACTTTTAGCATAATCACATTGACTCCTTTCTGTCAAAATATTTCTTTTTGAGCCACAACGCAACATTTACAAGCGAAATCATCACAGGTACTTCAATCAACGGTCCGATTACCGCCGCAAACGCCTGGTCTGACGCGATGCCGAACACAGCAACAGCAACAGCAATGGCAAGCTCAAAATTGTTACTCGCCGCCGTAAACGAGAGTGTCACGGTCTGTTCGTAATTAAACTTCTGTTTATATGATATAAAGAAACTCACGAGGAACATGACTGCGAAATAAATTAACAGCGGAATTGCAATTCTGACAACATCAAGCGGTAGCTTGACAATGAACTGACCTTTGAGAATGAACATCACTATTATAGTATATAGCAGAGCAATAAGCGCAATCGGCGAGATTCTGGGTATAAACTTTGTCTCATACCATTCTTTCGATTTTAACTTTATCAAGATAAACCGGGTTAAAAAGCCTGCGGCAAACGGAATACCGAGATAGATCAGCACACTTTTCGCTACGCTCCAGATTGATACATTAACAGTCTGACCGCCCCACGATAATCCGAGCCATTTCGGAAATACCGTTACGAAAAGATATATGTACACAGAATAAAATAAAATCTGAAAAACAGAATTTAATGCTACAAGCGCGGCGCAGTATTCATTGTCGCCTTTGGCGAGCGTGTTCCAGACGATAACCATAGCAATACAGCGAGCCAGTCCTATAATGATAAGACCAACGGCATAATTCGGCATATCATGCAGAAGCAGTGCGGCGAGAACAAACATCAGAATCGGTCCGACAATCCAGTTTTGAATTAACGAAAATCCCAATACCTTTTTATTCCTTGCCACTTTGCCGATTTCTTCGTATTTTATTTTACATAACGGCGAGTACATCATCACAATCAGTCCTATAGCAATAGGAAACGATATTGTGCCTGAACTCATACTTTCTAATGTTTTCGATAGGCTCGGCACTAAGTATCCTATAAGAACGCCAATGCCCATTGCAACAAAAATCCAAAGGGTTAAAAACCTATCTAAAAATGACAATCTTGATTTATTAATATTAATCATCTCGCTTTCTGGTGATTATTTGACCTCAATGCAGTCGCCGCAACACAACGGTACACAAATACCGCAACCTGTACATTTTTCCTCATCAATTTCCATACGCGAGCCGAGCGGTTCTTCGTCGTCTTCAATCCATGAGATAGCTTTTTCGGGACATTCTGCAATCGGTTTACAAATGCGGGGTTCCGATGAACATTTTTGTTTATCAATATATGCTTTCATAAAATTAACACCTCTTAAAATTTTAATCCTTGAATATTTTTCATTTTTTTCTGCTCTAAGTCATCTTTAAACAGCCATTCATGTTCTTCAGGAGTAAACGGCTCATTGCCGTCATATTGCCGAGTTATATATGTTTTACATTCGACGCTGGCGAAGTCTATTATTTTTTTAGATATATAACACTTTTCATTATCGTTTTCAATATAATAAAATCCACATTTTTTACACAATGATTCAGCCATACAATCTCCTTATAAATCCATTTCTTTGATAAGTTTTTGCCGTAAATCCGCATATTCACTTTTTTTAAGCAGGGGGCAGTCATCAATTTCTGCGTCAAGTTTATTTAATTTGGCGGCAAACGCCATACACGTTGATTCCCCGCACTCTTTACAGTTTTTCTTCGGCAAAAGATTATATATCGTCAATGCGGGGACAATTTTACGCGCCTTATAATTCGGTTCTATGTACTCGCGGCTCTCATAAGTAGCATTAATTAATTCTTTTACCCAATCCAATATTTCATAAAGCTCCGTAATGTTGGCGAATTGCGTAATATTAATACTCGTGTCCTGTAAAATAAATCCGATAATACCTTTCTTAAATACAAACGAATTTGAACTTGGCTGATAGTTTGACTTTTCAACAACTGCATTTAGGTAGGGTAATAATTCCGTAAGTGATACGGACGCTCTTGTTAATCCCTTGAATAACTTTTCGTTGGCAAGGCACGGCGAAGTTTCAATAACTTTGATTTCTTCTAAAAACATTATATGAACCTCATTTGTTTTTATTATTCTGCAAGGTTTCAAGCAATAAGTCAATATGTTCTTCAGTATTGAAAAATCCTACGCTTGCTCTGACTGCGCCTTTTTCGTCTGTGCCAATAATCTTATGCGCCTGCGGAGCGCAATGCAAACCCGCTCTGACCATTATACCATGTTCTTCGTCCAATTTAGACGCAATCTTATACGGGTCATTATTCCCGATATTAAAAGATACAAGACCAAGCTTTTCATCAGGATTCATACTGCCGTAAATTTCTATATCCGGTATTTCTTTAAGTCCACATAAAAGTCTATCTAAAAGCCACCTTTCATGCGATAATATATTTGAAACGCCTATATCTTGAATATAGTCAACAGCAGCTTTTAATCCGGCAATGCCAAAAATATTCATCGTCCCGGCTTCAAATCGGTCAGGCGGCAGTTCCGGCTGAAAAGGTGATTTTGCCATGCTCCCCGTGCCGCCTTCTTTTAACGTATCAAGTTGAAGTCCGCTTCGGATATAAAAACCGCCTGTCCCTGTCGGACCGAGCAGGCTTTTATGTCCGGTAAAGGCAAGAAAATCTATACCGTCTTCAATAACATTTATCGGATATGCTCCCGCAGTCTGGCTTGCGTCAATAAGAACAGGTATATTTTTTGAATGTGCGAGTTTTGAAATTTCGGCAACCGGAATTATATTCCCAAGCACATTTGAGCCATGCACAAAAGCTACGAGTTTTATATTTTCGGTCAATTTATCGGCTATTTCGTCTAAATCTACTTTCCCATCTTTCGCAACGCTAAAATAACTGATTTGTACACCCCGGTTATTTTCGAGATTTTTAAGCGGTCGCCACATTGCATTATGTTCTATGTTTGAAGTCAATACGCCGTCACCATTTTTCAGATACCCTTTAAGCACGATATTGATTGCTTCGGTAGCGTTTGATGTAAATACGATTTCACTGGGTTTTTTCGCGCCGAGTAGTTTTGCTATAGTCTTTCTTGTTTCATAAACAAGTTTATCGGAAGCCATAGCGTTTGCATAATTGCCCCGTCCGGGACTTGCTCCGTTTTCACGCATATATACGTTGACTGCGTCATAAACGCACTCCGGTTTTGGGTATGATGTCGCGCTGTTATCTAAATATATTTTCAAATCATCACTCCTGAACGAAGCAAATAACAAATTCTTAAAAATTTCAAAATCAGAATTATTGCTTATCATAAATTTAATTCTTCAGCAATCTTTTTGATTGCCTGTTTTACTGGGGATGTTTCTGGAATTTGAACGAGGGGCTTTCCCGCGCAGTCATATTCATAAACCGAGTTGTCTTTACCTATGACACCGAATAGGTTTAGTTTATACCGTTCTATTTCTTCCATTGTTCCGTCATTCAATATACCGTCTGGAGCGCGGTTTACAATTAGCCCCATGCTTTTGGGGTTTATTTCCATCTCATTTACTAACTCAACAATCCTCGCGGCTGCCTGTATTCCACGTCTTGAACAGTCGCTAACGAGTATCAGCACATCAATCTTCGGCAAAATACCGCGGCTGATATGCTCCATTCCTGCTTCATTATCAACTACAATATACGGATAATAATTCTGTATTTTCGTTAATTGCCTCTCAAGTATGCCGCTAACATTACAGTAGCATCCTCTACCCTCCGGACGACCTATCACCAGAAGATCATACCCCGGTGTTTCAGTCAACGCAAGGTTTAATTTTAATTCTGCGTATCTATCCTTACTGATTCCTTTGACAGGGCTGTAAATCCCCGCAGTTCTCAATTCTTCCTGAAGTCCGCCCATAGTCGATTCCGTATTAATGCCGAGAACTTCGTTAAGGTTGGTATTTGCGTCCGCGTCTACCGCTAATATAGGTTTGCGTCCATTATCGCAAAGATATTGAATCAGCATTCCGCAAAGCGAGGTCTTGCCCGTTCCGCCCTTACCCGCGAAAGCGATTATTTTATTATTTTTATTCACAGCGATTGTGCTATTCGCATTATGCCCGTGCTGCCCATTCATACTCTCTATATCCCCTTATACACCTATTCTTTGAAATATTTTATGAAGCGCCTGTTTGACCGGAGAAGTTTCAGGTAGGCTAATCAATGGAATGCCGTCAGAATCAAAAGAAAAAACCTCGTCGTCCTGCGGGACAATTCCGATAAGTTCAAGTTCTTGATTCTCAATTTCCTCTATTGTACCTTCATCCAAAACGCCATCTGGGGCTGCATTAACTACCAATCCCATCACGCTTGGGTTATGTCCGATTTCTTTCACCAATCTTTGTATTCGACCAGCCGACATGATTCCTCGTCTTGAACAATCGCTGACTAAAATTACCACGTCAATTTTGGGAAGTATTTCACGGCTTATATGCTCCATTCCGGCGGCATTATCTACTAACATGAACGGATAATTTTCGCTGACTTTCGCTATTAGGTTACGCAATAGATCATTGACGTAGCAATAACACCCTTTCCCTTGTGAACGCCCCATTACAAGCAAATCATATCCGTCGCCTTTTGTTATCGCTTCATTCATTCTGGAAAACGTATAATCTTCAAGTCCTTTTGTCTTTAACTCCTCAATCAATCCGCGTATATTACTGTCTAATTCTTCCCGGATTTCGCCAAGCGACCCCGTGATTTCTAATCCCAGCACTTCGTTGAGGTTGGAATTTGAATCCGCATCTACGGCTAATACCGGTTTTTTCCCGTTGTGACAAAGGTACTGTACTAACATTCCGGAAAGCGTTGTTTTGCCAACGCCTCCCTTTCCAACCACCGCTATTACAAATGCCATTGAAATTTTCTCCTTAAATAATCACATTTTAATCAATATATCGCCTTTAATATCTTCCGCGCTCCATTTAATCACAGCAAAGTTGCCGTTTGATATTTCATCAACTTTATTAATCCATTCTATTTCATGGCTTGCTTTTGCTTTCAAAAGCTGATTGGTAGTTTCCGTAGCGTATAAAGACGAATTTATAACCCACCACTTTGTAGCTATTCCGGCACGTTTCAAATCTTCTTCTAACCGCATGGCTTCATAAACTGGCGTAGTTTCGGCAAGCGTGACAATGATTACAGACGTTTCATTTTCATTACGGAGACGCGGCAGCAGTTTTTTCACACTTTCGGGAATATCGCCCTGTGTTCGTTTTACTTCTTTATGGTAACTTTGGGTAGCGTCAAGCAATAATAATGTATGTCCCGTAGGTGCGGTATCTATAACAACGATTTCATTTTCCGCGCGTTCCACGATTTCGGCAAACCTACGGAAAACAGCTATTTCCTGTGTGCAGGGGGAGCGTAAATCTTCTTCTACATAAGCAACATCATCTTCCGACATTGTTTCCCGCGCTTTGGCAAGCACTTCATTCTGATACCGCTTTAATTCTTCTTTTTCGTCAATATGGCTCATAGTTATACCGCTTTTTTCATCTATAACAAATTTTAAGTGAGCGGCGGGGTCGGTAGTAGTTAAATGCACCTTTTTACCTTTGGCAGATAAACCCAACGCGACTGCGGCGGCAACCGAAGTTTTCCCAACACCGCCCTTACCCATTGTGAAGATGACCTTTTTACCGCTATTATATAAATCGTCAATTACTTTACCGAGCTTTGGTATATCGGCGATTTTCAATGAAATATTACACGGCGCAAAATTATCTTTCGTCAGAAGATTACGCACATTCTCCATGCCCGTTATGTTATAGGCGCGGAGCGGCACAAAATAAGCCGGAATATCCCGTAAACTTGCCGGAATATCCGCAAGAGCTTTTTGCTGTTTGTTATATAGACTTTCGGAAACATTATCGTCATTGACAGTCAGTACGCCGTTTATGATTAAAATCTGATTGAGAATACCTAAATCGGCAAGCTCTTTTGACGCCCTTTCAGCTTCTTTAAGCGGAGAGCTTTCGGGGCGGGAAACGAGAATAAGCGTCGTTAATTTGCCGTCCGATAATGTTTCAACCGCTTTTTTGTATATATCTTTGCGTTCTTCCAAACCGGATAACTGTCCCAAACAGGACGCTCCGTGAGTGCTTTCACTTATAAAATTACTCCATGCGGACGGAAGCTGTAACATTCTGAGCGTGTGTCCTGTTGGGGCGGTATCAAATATAATATAGTCATATTCAGCCTGTGATTTTTTATCCGTTATGAAGTTTGAAAACTCATTGAACGCGGCGATTTCAACCGTACAGGAACCGGATAACTGTTCCTCCATGCTGGCGATTGCCGCATCCGGCAGTTTACCGCGATATGGGGCGACTACGCTCTCACGATACTCTGCCGCCGCCTGCAACGGGTCAAGATTGGCAACTACAAGTCCCGGCAATTCCTGAATAGGCGTTCCCTTGCTTGAAAGTTCAGTACTGAAAACGTCCTGCAAATTTGAAGCGGGGTCGGTGCTTATCAGCAATACCCTTTTTCTGTTGTCAACAAGGGTCACGGCGGTTGCGCAGGCGGCGGAGGTTTTGCCAACGCCGCCCTTGCCTGTGTAAAACAGATATTTTGTTAAAGTTATTTCATTTATATTAAATGCTTTCATGGGATTTCCTCCAAACTAACAACATTTACTTTTGCCATTACTTTTTCCGCTGCTGCCGCTACAGCAACTGCCCGAATCAGCTGCTTTTTCCACTATATAATCGGCGGGAATGTTCAGCCACATCACGATTTCGCCGTTTGTCGGGTATGCTTTTGTCTTGACTATTTTGCCGTCAACAACCGTTGCGGGAAGCGCGTCCACGCCTGCGCTGTTCAGCAGTTTATTAATTTCTTCATTCTTGACGAATTCCTGCGGGAAATTGTTCAGATTGTATCTTTGCAGGGTAACCCCGTTCTTTTTGAGGTTTTTCGCCACAGTGGTAACGCGGAGCAGTTCGGGGTCAACGCTAACGCCGCATAAACCGGTTTCACAGCAGAGTGCGGGTTCATAAATAAACATTTTTTTCATATTCATAACAGATTCTCTCCCTATAAAATATTTTTTTAGATTTTCAGGTAATATATAATCGTTTTCAGATTTTGGTATATTATTGCCGTATAATACGCGCAGAATACCGTCAACAATCGCGGCGGCGGGCGGCTGCGTATATTCTTCGCCTTCATAGACAAACACCCGGCAATCAACACTGCATCCAGCCAAATCGCCGCAACTCTCACATTCGTTTTCCACTAACTCGTTACAAATATCAATGCCGTTTACGCGGATTGTAGGCGAACTTATGAAACGGTATTGTGCCGCTAATTCTTCTGTAGTGATATTGACTTTATTTACTTTTACAATGTAATTTAATGTTTCAAAAACAGGAGCTAAAACATTAAGAGCTTCGTCCAATGTATCGCCTGTTGCTATGCACCGCTCACAGATACTAAGGTCAAGATAAAGAAAATCAATCGTAATATCTTTTTGCGGTGATTCAACAGAGCAGGAACATGAAGTTTCTTCACCGGAGCAACACGACGAACTCGTGTCACAGCATGATGAAGCCTGAACCGGTGTTGTCGTTCCACACCCGCAGGAACAATTGTCGTCACATCCGCAATCTGTATTTGTTTTAAGATTCGGCGGCGTCCATCCGGTATTATCACCCTTGTAAGTTATAGAACCTGTCGGGCAAATATTTCCGCAGCCGTGGCATTTATCTATACACCCGTCTGCATTTGTAACGATGGGCTTTTTCGGACTGCTTTTATCGTAAACGCCGTGAGCACATTTTTCTATACACTTGCCGCACTCAATGCAAGTTTCTCTGTTTATAATAGGATACCAGTTTTTTGCCATTTTAATTTACCTCCGTAAGTTTAATTTATTTTAATTTGATTGGGGATTGTCTGCACATTCGCACTTTAAACAGTCGCAATTTTCGATGACTGCGGTCAGTTTTATTAACAGTTCTTTCGCAAATGCAACACCTTCGCCTGAAATGGAATAATACGTCCATTTGCCATCTTTCCGCGCTGATACTATTCCGCTGTCAACGAGGATTTTCATATGGTGAGAAAGTGTTGACTGTACGATATTCATCTTTTCCAAAAGCACACAGGCGCACTTTTCGCCGTTTTGTAGCATTTCAAGTATCATCAGCCTGTTTTCGTCGCAAAAGGCTTTGAAAACACGCGCATTATCGGTATATTTGCTCTCCATATAATTATTCACCTCATATCTATTTTATTCGATATACTATAGTATATGCTTTAAATCGAATTTTGTCAATATGTAATGACTAAAATTTTGTGACTAATTTGTAAAACGATTGTGACTAAAAA
>WQYZ01000139.1 GCA_009780985.1 Oscillospiraceae bacterium
AGGATTTCTGCGCTTTTTTGCCGTTGCTTAAAGGTCTCAAGGCGTTCAAATTTATTCCCGCACTCCAACGGGTTGTTGACTTTTTGTATCAAGCTGGCTAATTAATTCTTTTAACTCATAAGTGAAATATAAATCGGATAAAATAGGGGCGACCATTGTGGTCGCCCGATAAAATGGGCTTTATGCCTGTTTTCATTTATCAGAAATTCAAAGTGAAAATCTGATGTTCGTAATTATTTCCTCTGAAAATATAATTTCTACTCTGCCCGTAAAAGACATCAGCTCCCTGAATATCTGTAAGAGGTTCTTCGTCAAAAAGGTATCTGTTGGTTATATCATCTGAAAATTGTTTATATATGAACTCTCTGTCGTTTAAAGATATATTTTTCAGCGATAGCCTGTTTGTTTCAAGTTCGTTGAATAGCATAATCACACCTTCTGGCATCTGATAAATTACGAATTTATCAGCATATTTATAAGTTCGCCGAAATTATTTACGGCTTTGCCGTCGTATGGAACATTCCTGCTGTTGAACAGTATTGTATCCATACCAAGCCACTGAGCGGATACTAAATTCTTTCTTCTGTCGTCTACATATATGCAGTCAGACGCTGGCTGACCGAGCTTGCCAAGCATAGCGTTGAATATTTGCGTATCAGGCTTTTTTATCTTTGCGTCGCCGCTCACTATTACAACATCGAAAAAATGATTTATTTTAAATTTGTCACGCAAATATCTGCTCCACTCGGATACATCGTTCGACAACAATGCTAAACGGTAATATTTACGTATAATTGGAATAATTTCATAAAAAGATTCGTCGATTTCTATTGTGTCTAAATATTCTTTTTCAATTTTACTCAAATCGCCGTCAAACCCGATATTTCTAAAGAAATCCAAAGAAGATAATTCTCCTACGCATGCTTTTACCCAGTGCGGGTAATATACGTCATCAGGCGTTAAATCTGGGAATACGCTGTTTACAAACGGCATAAGTCCGCCTTCCGGGTCTTTTATAATTACGCCGTACATATCAAATATTACTGTTTTCATTTGCAAATTTATCCTTTTCAATTACTTTTGCCGTTTAATAAGATCTTTCTGATAAAAAATAACTTTAATACATTATAACATAAAAAATCGCAGATAACAACTCAAGTAAAAAATAATTATAATTAAAAATTATCTTGATAACTATTAAAATACATGATATAATAGGCACAATAGTTAATTAGTCAATTCATACTATCTTGCACGAAATTGACCCGATTCACCGGTATATTCAGCAAATGCCCTGAACTGTGAAAATACAGTTCAGGGTAAAATAAAAGAGTTAGAGTTAGGTATAGACTCAATTCAAAAATAACAAACTAATTGTCTCTTTAATAATAATGCTCGGCAGCTTCCGCATCGATTTTGGTTTCGTGAACAGTGCCATACGGGTGATTAGGCGGCGCATAAATCGAGTATAATTTTAACGGTTTGTTCCCCGTATTTGTTATATTGTGCCATGTCCCCGCAGGTATGAAAATAGCATAATCTTCAAATACCGGCTGACACAGATATAAATGGTCTTTGCTGTCGCCCATCCGGACTAAGCCTTGACCGTCCTCGATGCGCAGAACCTGATCTACGTTTGGATGCATCTCCAACCCTATATCTTCTCCGGCGGATATGCTCATAAGAGTCAGCTGCAAATGGTTTCCCGTCCATAACGCAGTGCGGAAAGTGCCGTTGTTCAAAGCAGCTTTATTTATATCCACAACAAAAGGGTTCGGACCGTAGTCTGTCATTGCTGCCGGCGGACATGCCTGTCGTTGAATGGTTATGTTATTTTTTTGGTTTTTTCCTATGTTATATTTGTTATAATTATATATCTTAATCACATCTCCTTTTCAGTTTTTTATATTATATGCGAAAAAAATAAATGTGTTATTATGCTGAAAAGGTGTTTATTTATTTTTAAGGAGAATAATATATGAAATTAATACCAAAAATAACTCCCGAAATCATTACGCTTTTAAACTTTACACCATTGCAGTACATGGCGAAAAGAATAGAAAAAATACCGGAATACGGAATGGTATACACAGATGATGAGAAAACTCCGTCCACTTGCGTCGTACGTATAGGGCATATATTATTCTTTGGAGGCAACGTAACGCCTGAGTGTATATCTTACATAAAAGATAAAATATTCACTTTCGAGATTTATGAAATATACGGCGTATTCGATCTCATCTATCCAAACGAAGCCTGGCGCGACGCGCTGACGGTGCTTTTTCCCGAACGATGTAAAATACACGCTGCGGATTATCCTATGATTTTTCTCGATTTGCGCGATATGAACAGAGACGTAAGAGTACCGGAAGAATGCGATGTAATGAACGCTGTAAAAAAATATTTGCCTGACGTCGAAACAGTAAACCGTGTCCCAAAAGGCGGCTCCACTTATGTATATCGGGCGAAAACTCCATCGGAAATTTATTATGCAAGGTTTTTGCCAGAGGATTGCAGTTTTGCCGTGGAAGTTACGGCGCATAAAATTATGGCTCATATTGGAGTTAAAGTTCCGCAAGTTGTTGCGTTCGAACAAAAAGAATCGCAAATCGGGCTTTCTATGATGATAGCCTCTGAAATCCCCGGCGTCTGTATGGATGAAGCTATGCCGGACAATCCTGAGGAAATTTTACGTGAAGCAGGGAGACAGTTAGCGTTGATCCATACAATTCCGGTTGACGGGTTCGGCTGGATCGACAGAAACAGTCATGACATTTTGAAAGGTGAAAAAAACAGTTTCCCTGAATATTTTGACAATTACCTTGCCGATGATTTGATCTGTCTGCAATATTATGACTGTAAACCAGAAGATGCGGCAAAAATTCGAGGTTATATGGAGCAAGCCCGCTTGATTCTCAGCGTTCAAAAAGCCGTGCTTGTTCATGGAGATTTCGATACTTCCCACATTTATCACTCGTCCGGCAAATTCAGCGGGTTCATTGACTTCGGCGAAATTCGGGGCAACAACAGATTATATGACCTTGCGTTATTCGCGTATAACGACCATTCACCCGATAGGACGGCGTATAAATCTTTAATCGGCGGGTATTGTGAGACGGCGCAGCTGACCAGTGACGATTTATATGCCGTTGAATTGATGGCTCTGTTTATCGTATTGCGTTTTGCAGGCAAAAAAGTAGAGGAAGTAGACGAAGCGCCGCAGGATGATTACTGGTACCGTCTGGTAAAGAATCAGCTCGAAAGAATCAATCAATATCCGCATTAATAGGCGGTAAAAATAAAATATTTTTGCTATGATTTCACTAAACGAATTGCGGTTTACATTAGTTTCGTTCGAAATTTACAGATTTTTTGCCAAAACCGAAATCGGCAGCTCCAGTCCGCACTCGTCCAAGACGTTTGCGTCATACAAAATTTCTTTTGCGGAGGAATCCGCGCGGACACTGCCGTTTTTCAGCAGAATCACACGCTCGCACAAATCCAACGCCATGTCTAAATCATGTGTTGCGATTATCATTGTCTGCGGAAGTTTATCTAATATATTTATCAGTCTGCGTCTTGCTTTCGGGTCGAGAAAAGACGATGGTTCATCCATCAGTATTACAGACGGATTCATGATAAGAATACCCGCAAGAGCGACAAGACGCTTTTCCCCGCCGGACAATTTATGCGTCAGCCTGTTTTTCAGGTGCGTTATTTCAAGATTTGTCAGGATTTCGTCTGTCTTATGTTCTATTTCTTCTTCTATTTCGCCGTAATTTCTCGGACCGAACGCTATATCATCATATACTGTCGGCATAAAAATCTGATCGTCGGGATTCTGAAAAACCATGCCGATCTTTCTGCGCAGTTCCTTTAAATTTTTTTTGTCCGATTTGATACCGTCAATATATATTTCGCCGTTTGCGGCAGTTAAAACTCCCGACAAAGTCAAAAGCAGGGTTGATTTGCCTGCGCCGTTTGCCCCGATAAGCGCGATCTTTTCACCGTCTTTGACAGAAAAACCGACATTGTCTAAAGCGCATATGTTACTTGATTTATCCGATAAATCATATTTCACCGTAAGATTTTTGATTTCCAACATTAAACTATTTTCCCCAAAAACAAACTCAGATTAAAAAACCGCAGAAAAATTACGGCGGCGATTATACCGATTGTATATATAACATCGTTGACTCTAAAATTCTTATATATTCCGTTAGTTGCATACGATCCGTCAAATCCCCTGCATTTCATGGAATTATATACTCTTTCTGCGCGATCGAAACTTCGCAGGATAAGCTGTCCCAGAAAAATTCCCATATCGCGCATTTTTATACCTGACTTTTTTTTATTTTCCGGCGCAGGATTTCGCATATTGTACGCTGTAAACATGGAAAATGCTTCTTCTATAAGCACGGACAAATATCTGTAAGTCATGACTAATTGCAGGCATAATATTTTCGGCACATGTAAGATTATCAGCTGCGCGCTTATTTCTGTAAACGGCGTTGTGGCGATTAATATCAGCACGGCAAACACACTCATAAACGTTTTAAGCATAATCGCAACAAAAGAAACCATACCCGTCGTTACGGCAATTCCGCCGATATAAAAAGCCGCGTTCCGCAAAAATAATATATTGCTGATTCCGCCCATAAGCGAAAACGGCAGGGCGACTAACAGTCTTTTTAACAGCGGCTTATATGGCGTGTTTGACACGGACATAATAATCACGGGATAAAATAAAAACGCCGCAAGTCCGCTTATATTCTGTTGGGAAAACGATATGACCATAACAATATAGACTATTGTCGTAAGCAGTTTCGCCATAGGGTGAAAGTTGTGCACGGCGGATTTGCGCAGAGCCATTTCCTCAAGATTGTTTATACTCGCAGACGCCTGATATAAATTTGGCATGTTTTATGTCACCTGAGATTTTTTATTTTTCTTGTTTTTATTCTTGAATATTCTGATTGCAAGTCCGATAATTCCGACGAGAGCGACGGTTATAACGCTGCCGATAATTCCCGAAGTTGATGTGTTGTCGGTACTTTCAGGCGTATTGGCAGTATTGGTATTATCGCTTGGCGAAACAGTTGCAGTATTATTTGCGTTATCTGCAATCTGTTCGGTTTGATTAGCTTTCGCTACAGACCACTCCAAGCCGTCAGGCAATTTTGATGCCAATACAGACAGTCCTCCGCCTATAATCACAGTAAGGGCAATGAAAATCAATATGACTTTTTTTAATGACAGCGAAGCCTTTTTATCGGCTGTATCCGGAATATCCAAAATTTCGGGTCTGATACTCTGTATGAAGCATAATACTGCGGCTGTGACAATACCTTCAATAAGCCCGATTGCTAAGTGAATAGGCTGCATTAACGCGACAAACACTCCGAACGGAATCCCAGCCACTCCCGATACAGTCGTTTCCAAAACTACGCCGAACGCTCCGGCTTGAAGCCCGAGGACGACCGAAATTATTGCGGCGATAATAATATTTTTTTTATTCGTCCCCCATTTTTTGATTATAGGTTTATATATAAGCAGATACGCAAATAAACACGCACATATCCCCATGTTGAACACATTGCAGCCGTATGCGAGTAATCCCCCGTCGGCAAAAAACAGGCATTGTATCAATAAAACAGAGGCAATAGTCAAAAGAGCGGGAAAGGGTCCCAATATAGCGGCAAGCAGAATCCCCCCGCCGATATGACCGCTTGAACCCGTGCCGGGTATAGTGAAGTTAATCATCTGTCCCGCAAACACAAAAGCTCCCATGACAGCCATCATCGGGATTTTTTTCTCGTCAAAATTACTGTCTTTTTTTGTGATTTTTCTTACGGAATAACCTATTGCGCCGATACTTACGGCAGCCATTGTAATTCCCACTGCCGGAGACAGCAAGGCGTCAGACATGTGCATAAATAAAATTCTCCTGAAAAAATAAAAGCCCTGAAATAAATAAAACTTTCATAGCTTTGATTTTTCTATATAAATTTAAAATAAACTTTTTACTTTTTCATCTTCATGATGAAATTTTACATAATATATTATAATTTAAATATTTATCTTTGTCAATGGTTATTTTGTAACAAATTTTTTGTATAATTTTATAAAATTCTCAAAACCAAAATCAAAAACGGCTCTCTATATTAATAACGAACAAAGTTCGTGTGGGACGAAAAATTCAAAGCAATATTTGTGAAATCAACAGGCGGTAAAAGATTATGATAGAAAATGCAAGAATTGAAAGCACAATAAAATTATTCGCCGAACAATATTATGAAAAAATATTTTATTTTTCGCTGAAAAAAACCGGTAATCAGACGGAAGCCGAAGATTTGACGTCGGACATAGTTTTAGACATCATCACGGCTCTGAAAAAAGGGCTCATCCCGGAGTATTTCTCGGCTTACGTCTGGAAAAGTGCGCGCAGCCGGTTCTGCAAATGGGCGGAGAAAAAATACAGCCGCAGGAAATATTTTGACGACAGTATCGGTTTTGATATTTTAGACAATCTTGACGGTAATTCAGACTTGGAGAGCGATTATATTTTGAAAGAGGATATAAACGTTCTTCGGCGCGAGATTTCTTTAATATCAAAAGATTACCGGGAAATACTTGTATCTTTCTACATAGACGACAAAAAAGTTTCACAAATTGCGAAAGAATTTAATCTTCCAGAGGGAACAGTAAAAACGAAACTGTTCAAATCAAGAAAAATATTAACGGAGGGCATGAAAATGGCAAGAGAATTTGGCGTAAAAAGTTATAAACCGGAAGATGTATATTTTATAAAATCGGGAAGCGACGGTTCGGACGGGTCGCCGTGGAGTAAAATCAGAACGAAACTTGCAAAAAACATTTTATTAGAGGCGTATTATAATGCTTCAACAATTGAGGAATTGTCGCTTGAACTCGGCGTCGCCGCGCCGTATATGGAAGAAGCGGTCGATGAACTTGTAAACGCGGAATTACTTAAAAAATTAGGCGGCAACAAATATGAAACAGATTTTATGATTTTGAGCGCGGAAAATCAAAGGGATATAGAAAACGCGCATTTAAAAATCAAAGACGAATATTTTAATCTTGCAAAAGAAATTCTGGATATTATCAAAAAAGAAGGGAAAAAGGATTTGCTCGGCGGAATTCAGACTTTTGAAGAATTAAAGTGGTTGTATCTTTTGCAGTTACCAAACGATGTCAATAGGGCAGTCAGTGATATAAAATTAACGGATAAAACCAGATGGTCAAACCGTCCGTATAACGGGCAATGGGAGTTAATGGGACTTGAAGAATATACAAAATGTGAATATAATGGAGTGGTCGGCTGGAACGGCGGCAGTAATTATACAAATGATGAAAATGAAATCTGGATATGGCTTTATGACTTTACTAATTTCAATTGGGACAGACACGACGCGAACTGGGTTTTCCAATATGAAAATGTGAGAGTTGCGAGTCAGATTCTTGACGGTACGGTTGATAAGGAAAAAGACATAGGAATTATAAACCGTCTGATTGAACTTGGGGTATTTGAAATAAAAGACGGAAATTATATCTGCAAAATGGCGATTGCAAAAAAAGATAAAGAATTGTTAAGTCAAAGCGTAAACGAAGATATTTACAAGAATAAAATCAAGCCGCTTTATGATAAACTTGTAAATCTGCATTCGCAAATGTATGATGAGGTTGTTGGGATAGTCAAAAAAGTCATACCGGAGAGATTGCAAAACAAAATTGCTTTTGTTGTTGATGTTATTACAAGTATGCGCAGTTATCTGCTTGTCACGGCAATAAAAGCCGGCTATATAATAATCCCGGAAGATTTCAGCAAGAGTATGGTCGGTATCGCAGTGTATAGAAAATAAATAAACTCCTGAAAACATAAAAGCCGCGGGTTTGGGAAACATTTTTGGATTCCTCGCCCGCGTTTTTTGCGTTTAAGAAATATGTTAAGATTTCAATAATATCGACAAATTTTCTCTTGACATTCTTTTAAATTTATGATACAATATGTATCATATGATATGTAAGATAGGAGGCGGTATAGATGTATAATACTTACGTAAAAGCTGTCAGGGATTTACGAAATAATTATCCCGAAGTTGCTCAAATCATAAAAAATCGCGACCATGTTATAATTACTAATAATGGAAAGAGCGAAGCCGTTGTAATTCCATATGAACAATTAGAAGAATATCAGGAATATTTACATTTTCGTTATATAAAAGATAAATTGGCGGAGGCGGAAGCTATCGCAGATAATCCCAATGAGTGGGTGTCTATTGACGATGTGTTGAAAAATTGGGATAGTTGGGGAGCTAAAAAATAGGATATGAAATACGATATTGCAGTTCTGCGTTTAGCAAGTAATGATTTATTTGAAATCCACGAATATTTAACCAATTTGGGCGAGAATCCGTTAAAGAAATTCAAAGATAGTTTTGATAAATTTATTGAACAGGTTTCAGGTATGCCGTATATGTTCAGCGAATATGAACGCGACCCTAAATATCGCAGGGCTGCGCTTGCGTTTGAATATTTAGTTTTTTATCGCGTAGATAAGCAAAAAAATACAGTTAAGATTTATCGTGTATTACATGGCAGACGCAATATTGAAAATTTAATCTGAGATGATAAATGATAAAATTGTGAAGTGGGGGCGTATTTCTTGAGCAATATAATAAAAGTGGATTATACCGGTGGCGTTGATTTATACTCCGGCTTGAACGACAAGCAGATTGAGGCAGTCAGCGCGACTGAGGGATATTACAGAATAATTGCCGGCGCAGGTTCGGGGAAAACAAGAACCCTCACGCACCGGTTCGCCTATCTTGTCAAAGAACTCGGAATATCGCCGAGAAATATACTCTGCGTCACATTCACAAACAAAGCCGCAAACGAAATGCGCGGCAGGATAAAACGGCTTCTGGGCGACGGCTACGACGCCGCGCTCATCACCACTTATCACGGATTCTGCGTTAAAGTACTCAAAGAAGATATAAACAGGCTGTTTTATCCGTCCAATTTCAAGATATTGGACCCGTCCCAGCAGAAAAAAATAATCGACGAAATATATACGGAATATGAAATAAAACTGGACTACAGCTCTTTTGAAAAAACGCTTGAATATATTTACCGCGAGAAAACTCACCTGAAATATATTCCTATGATGATTGACCCGGCGTATTCGTTTTCGTCTAACAACGCCGTTGGGCTTGAAGAAAAAATATATATAAAATACCTCGAAAAACAGAAGAAAATCTACGGTCTGGACTTCAACGATTTGTTGTATTTCGTGATATATCTGTTTGAGCACAACGAGGATATACTCGAAAAATGGAAAGAACGCCTGCATTATATTCAGGTGGACGAGTTTCAGGACAGCAGTAAAAAAGAGCTTGATATAATAAATATGTTATGCAAAGGCAATGACAATTTATTTGTCGTCGGAGACCCCGACCAGAATATATACGAGTGGAGAAGTTCCGACAACAGATTTTTAGTACATTTCGACAAAAATTATCCCAACGTACAGACTATATTCTTAACGCAGAATTACAGGTCAACGCCGGAAATTTTGTCGGTCAGCAACAGCCTTATAGAAAAGAATCAAAACAGGGTTCCGAAAGATTTATTCACAAAAAATCCGTCGGGACGAAAAGTTGAGCATATACACCTGAAAAACGAGGACGAGGAAGCGCAGTGGTTAGCCTCTAAGATAAAAGAAATCGTCAATAATAAAAACAGTAAAAACTTATACAGCGACATCGCCGTATTATTCCGGTCGTCGTATGTGTCGAGGTTTATAGAGCAGGCGCTGTATAAATCCGACATACCGTATATTATTCACGGTGGGGTGAGGTTTTTCGACCGCATGGAAATAAAGGATTCTATTGCGTTTCTGAAACTGATTAACGACATAAATGACGACGAAGCGTTTGTCCGGATAGTGAACGTGCCGAAAAGGCAGATAGGTAAAACAAGAGTCGAAGCGTTGAAAAGGGTTCAGGAAGAACTGTTGTCCCAATATGACATAAAAAAGAGTTTATTTGAGATTTTATGCGATAATTACGGCGAGGATATTTTCGCCGGGACTTTAGCCGAAGATTTTGTAAATACAATTACGGAATTCAAAGAAAAAACCAAAGAACCTAACGCGAAAGTATCAGAACTTTTAAACGGTATTCTTGAACGGACAGGATATAAGGCATATATAAGTAAAAGCGGCGATATGGAGCGGTTTGACAATGTGACGGAACTTCTCGCGTCAATCACGGAATTTGAACAGCAGGCGGGGGAAGACGTAAGTTTGTCGTCTTATTTACAGCAGCTCTCGGTGATTTCGGACTATGAGAGCGAACGAAATCAGAACTGCGTCAAGCTTATGACGATACACTCGTCAAAGGGGCTTGAATTTCCGTATGTCATAATCGCCGGGATGACGGACGGGGTTTTTCCGTCGCGGCGCACTCTCGAAGACCGCAAAATCGACGGTCTGGAAGAGGAACGCAGGTTATGCTATGTCGCGATGACGAGAGCGATGCGCGAGCTTTATATGGTAGAATCGGAGGGAAACACATACGGTGAATCAAAAAAACTCCCGTCAAGATTTCTGTACGATATAGACCAGTCTTACCTAAACACAATCGGCGCGGTTTCGGAAGATATAATAAAGGATTTAGCCGTAAAAGTAAAGCAGATTGACAGCGACAAGGGCGGCGGTAACGCCGGCGAAAAAAAACTGAATCTAAATTTGGTTAAAATTCAGCCGGATGCAAATACTACAAACGGTGCGGACGGATATAAAAGAGGCGATATCGTCAGACATAAAGTGTTCGGATTAGGCGAAGTAGTCGATATAGACATGAAAAACGACGCATACATGATAAAATTCGCAAATTCTGAAAAGCCGAAACCCATAGGCAGGAATTATCCCGGAATACTTCCCGCGGGTTCAGACGAGGATTTTTCAGAATATAATACTGTACGGCAGTCAGCGACAGTAAATGAAAATAATAAAAAAAAAGAGACCGAAGAAAAATTACTGAAAGAACTTAATAATCAACTCCAGGGACTTCTTGTTGATGATACCGAAGATAACCCGGTACAAGTCGAACCGAAAGTAAATATTGTACCCCAAAAGCCCGTCTTACCCGTTTCAAATTCAACCGACTGGAATAAAAGAATAGAAGATGACATCGGCAACTTTAAACCGGCAAGCAATTTCAATAAAAAATTGGACAGATTTTTCGGGAAAAAACAAAAAAGTCAGCGCGAACCTGACCCTGCCGATATAGTAGACATACCTGATATAATAAATATCGCCGAAGCCCATAAAATGTCTGAAATCGCGGAAATGCCTGAAATTTCGGATGATACTGATTTGGCGGATATATTTTCTTCAGACTCAGACATCGCCCCTGCGCCTGTAATTACTCAGGCATTTGACATTGACGTCGGCAAAGACGACGGTCAAATGAGCGAGGCAGACGAGGCGGACGATGTCAGATACGGCGTGCCAATATCTTTGTACGATGCTCCGCCGCAGATTTTGTATGACAACGCCGACAGGGTAAATCTATGGAACGATCCGAATGTGCCGAAAAAGGGCTGGGTATGCGTAGACGTCATAGATTTGGGGCAGCCTGTGGGAGAATGCGGAATGTGCGGCAAAGAGGATATACGGTATGTTCACATAATGCGCCATGAAAAACACCAGTCAATCGGCGTAGGGTGCGTCTGCGCTGGCAACATGGAGGGGGATATAAACGCGGCAAAGGAAAGGGAAAACGCCCTTAAAAACAAAATAAGCAGATACGGCACGTTTTTCAACCTTGATTTGAAAATCAGCGCAAAAGGCAATCCGTACGCAAAATATAAAAACACGTACATCACATTTATGAAAAAAAAGGACGACGCAAACAGCTGGAATTTTGTCGAGGGCGGCGAATTTTCAAGCTATTACAGAAGTTTAGAGGAAGCCAAACGCGCCGCGTTTGAAAAAGTTGATGCGAGGAGGGGGTAGAAGATGCGTCTTATGGCAGAGTAATAATATTCGCGTAAGAGATAATGTTTTATTATTACCAAAAAATTTATATTTTGTAAAGCAACAAATATTTAAACTTTAAATGTAAAAATATTGATAAATATCAACAATTCGTTGATGACTTCCAACGAATTAGTAATTGCTTTCTTATAACAAAAATTGTATAATAAAATTACACCAGTGAAAAAATTGAAAAAATTGGAGGTAATTTTATGAATATTAAAATCGGAACAAAACTAAAAGAGTTACGGAAACGTGATGAAATAACACAGGAGCAACTTGCAGAAGGTCTCGGCGTAACAAATCAGGCTATATCCAAATGGGAAAGCGAAAACGGTTACCCTGATATAGAATATATTCCACGAATCGCTGACTTTTTTAATGTGGCAATAGATTATTTGTTTGACCATGTACACCAAGGACGTTATAAAATTCTAATAATTG